>CAIJMB010000221.1 GCA_903821715.1 uncultured Flavobacteriales bacterium | reverse complement strand
CGAAGCCATGAAGCTCTTCAACGAGATTGAGTGCGAGGTTTCAGGTACTGTAGTCAAGGTGATTGCCGACGACATGAAGCCGGTCGAGTACGGCCAGCCTTTGTTCTTGGTTGATCCGGCTTAATTCGCCCGCGCCATGATTAAAAAAATCCTCATCGCAAACCGCGGTGAAATTGCCATGCGCATCATTCGCACCTGCCGCGAAATGGGTATCAAGACCGTCGCTGTGTATTCAGAGGCAGACCGCGATTCACTGCACGTTCGCTTCGCCGACGAGGCCGTATGCATCGGTCCCGCCCCTTCGCGCGACAGCTACCTCAAGATTTCGCACCTGATTGCGGCCGCCGAGATCACGAACTCTGATGCAATTCACCCTGGCTACGGATTCCTGTCAGAAAACTCGAAGTTTTCGCGCATTTGCGCCGAGCACGGAATCAAGTTCATCGGCGCCACGCCCGAGCAAATCGACAAGATGGGCGACAAGGCCACGGCCAAAGCGACCATGAACGAGGCCGGCGTACCCTGTGTTCCGGGATCTGAAGGCCTTTTGGACTCGCTCGAGCACGCCAAGAAGACCGCCAAAGAAATTGGCTACCCAGTGATGATGAAGGCCACCGCCGGAGGCGGTGGTAAAGGAATGCGCGCGGTCTGGGCCGAAGCCGACCTTGAGAAGGCTTGGGAATCAGCCCGCCAAGAAGCCGCTGCTGCCTTTGGCAACGACGGAATGTACATGGAAAAGCTGATCGAAGAGCCCCGCCACATCGAGATTCAGGTCGTGGGCGACCAGTCGGGCCAAGCCGCGCACCTCAGCGAGCGCGACTGCTCGATCCAGCGCCGCAACCAAAAGTTGCTCGAAGAGACTCCGTCCCCCTTCATGACGCCCGAGCTGCGCAAAGCCATGGGTGACGCCGCCGTCAAGGCCGCCAAGTACATCGCCTATGAGGGCGCCGGTACGGTCGAGTTCTTGGTCGACAAGCACCGCAACTTCTACTTCATGGAGATGAACACCCGCATTCAGGTGGAGCACCCCATTACCGAAGAGGTTACCGATTACGACTTGATCCGCGAACAGATTAAAATCGCCAGCGGAACCAAGATTTCAGGGCGCAACCACGAGCCGCACATGCACGCCATCGAGTGCCGCATCAACGCCGAGGACCCCTACCACAACTTTCGCCCCTGCCCGGGTAAGATCACCGCGTTCCACGCCCCTGGCGGCCACGGAGTGCGCATCGACACCCACGTGTACGCGGGCTACACGATTCCGTCGAACTACGACTCTATGATCGCCAAACTCATCTGCACCGGCCGCAACCGCGAGCAGGCCATCGAGCGCATGAAGCGCGCGCTGGACGAGTTCATCATCGAGGGCGTGCAGACGACGATTCCGTTCCACCGCCAGCTCATGGACCACCCTGACTTCGTCGCCGGAAACTACACGACGAAGTTCATGGAGTCCTGGGAGATGAAGTAGCCAGCGCTGCATTGCGGGGTACTGGTTTCTAGTTACTGGTTTTACGGCCACGCCGGCGGCACGAGTAACTAGGCACTAGAAACTTGTTCCTTGTGCTGCGGCGGCCCGCGCAAACTAGAAACAAGAAGCAAGAAACCTCGAGCCAACGACCTATGAAGCGCGCCTTCGGCATCCTCTACCACATCTGGTACTACGCCCTGATGCTCGTGAGCATTCTGGGGCTGTTCCCGTGGTTGCTGTGGTACAGCCGCCGGGTGGAACAGTTTCCGCGCTTTTACCGATTCGGACGCCTGTGGTCGGCCTGGATCCTCAATGGAATGGGCCTGATTCGCAAAGTCCGCTACGAGGCCCGCATCGACTGGTCGCGCACGTACATGGTGGTCGCAAACCACT
>CAIJMB010000220.1 GCA_903821715.1 uncultured Flavobacteriales bacterium | reverse complement strand
GTGTCATTGAAGCTGAATACCAAGATTTCCCATTTGATCTTGCATTGACCGTGACCGGATTTGATATCAAATTTGAAGGAAAGCCGGCCATTGAGGTTAAGGGCAACAAGATTCCGAACGATTTGCGCGACCAAATCCAGCGCTTGAAGCCTGGCTCATCAGTAACCATTCGCAAAATCAAGGCGAACACTCCAGCGGGTGCGCGCATTGACAACATTTCTAACATCGTCCTCGACGTTCAGTAAGCATGAAAAAAATCGCATTCCTTTTGGCGGTCCTATTCGCGGGTGCAACCCTCGAAGCTCAGGTACTGTCTCCGCAGGATGACGGATTGATTCCTAAGTCCGACATCCACTACTCGCAGACTCGCGTAGTTCCCTACCCGCACTTGCGCCAAGACGACATGCTTTGGTCAAAACGCCAATGGGAACGGATTTTCACACTTGAGAAGCTCAATCACCCACTGTACTACCCCATTCAGGCGCTGCCCGACCGCAAGTCTCTGTTTGATGTAATGAAGGATGCCATCTTGAGTGAAGGCAGCATTACCGAGGTATACGACGACGATTTGTTCATGCGTCCGTTGACGATGAATGAAGTGGGTGGACGCTTGTTTCGCATTGACACCATTCGTGACAACGACGACGGTACCATTTTAGCGATTGACTCGATTGAAATCAAATCCAACAACATTGTGGCTTGGGACGTCAAGAGCGACTGGTACTTTGACAAGCAGCGTGGCGAACTCAAGAGCCGCATCATCGGAATTTCGCCGGTGATCAAGGATCCGCAAGAGGGCGACATCGTCAACTTGTTCTGGGTGTGGTTCCCCGATGCACGTCAAGCGTTTGCGACGAACATTGCCTACAATCCCAACAACAATACGCGTCGATTGACCTTTGACCAAATCTTTCAAATGCGCTACTTCAATGCGGTAGTGACCAAAGAAGACAATGTCTACGACCGAGAGATCAAGGACTACAAGATCAACAATCCGATGGAGCAGTTGCTGGAGTCTAAGCGGATTCGCGATGACCTTCGCAACCGCGAGCACGACTACTGGCAGTTCTAATCGAGTGCCAATCTGAAGAGCCACCCCCACCGGGTGGCTTTTTTTTGCTCCTAACTTGCACCCGAAATGGAACGTGTCGCCCTGGTAGGCTTTGGAATAGCAGGGGCTAGTCTGGCCGCTACAGCTCCCGAAGGCATAGAGCTCGTCGTATACGACGTGGCCGGTCCGCGCTGTTCATCACGTGTGGCCACCGGGCTCGTCAATCCCATTGTGCTGAAGCGGCGCAGGGTAGTATGGCGCGCTGTGGAGGCCCTTAAGGTTGCGCTGCGCACCTACCCTAGCGAATTGCATTCATCCGGCCCCATTTATGAGGTTCTTCAAACGGTTCAGGAGCTTAATGACTGGCAGGCGCTCAGTGACCACCCAGCACTTGGAGAATTTTTAGGTGAGGTGACCCCGGTGCCGCAGGGAATCCACGGGGTCGGACTGGGAAAAGTGCGCGGCAGCTTTCGGCTGAACGTAATTGGTTTCATCGAGCACACAAGGGCTCAGGTCGAGGTTTGGAACGAACAGGTCAATGAAATTGAAGCGAACGCCGGCGGATCATGGACAATCAATGGCCAAGAGCGCTTCGACCGCGTGATTCTGGCTGAGGGCTACCAAGCGCGCTGGGCAGAGCACTTTTGGGGTCCGCTCGGGTTTGCCCGAACATGGGGGCAGGGACTCCATGTGCACTTAACCGCTGAACCGGGCGTCATGCTCCACCGCAGTCATTTTCTGATTCCCGAACCCAACGGCAGCTACCAGCTGGGTGCATCCTTTGGTTGGGGAATAGACCATGGCGACCAGGATCCGCCGAGGGCTTTAGCGGACCAGACTGAGGAGCTACTGAATTCCGCGCGAGATTGGGTTGATGGTCGCATTGAGGTGCAGGGGCAGTGGACCGGGATCCGACCCAACACGCTGGACCGACGGCCGCGCTGGGGATGGCACCCTGAGCATGCAACATTGGGAATGCTCAATGGACTTGGTTCACGGGGTACATTGCACGCACCCTTACTTGCCCAAGAACTCTGGGCAGCTCGTTAGGGCTTGGGTGCCGCCTCCGCGTCGTAGTGGACAAAAAAGTTCAGGTAGGTCACCCGAGCGATGCGAAAGAGGTAGGGTCCGAGAACGATGAGGGTGCCCGCGAGGGCTCCGACGGTGGGCCACATGGCCCAACCCAGCACCACTCCAAAGATGATGTAGACCGCGACGAACAAGGCTACCGTATAGGCGTAGGACACGTACATGGCTCCGTAGTAAAAGTTGGGCTCGGGTTCATAGTCCTGGCCGCAGACGCTACAGGAGGCGTGCATTTTGTCCATGTTGCGAAGGTGGTACGGATTGGGGTCTACAAACATTTCACCCTCTTGGCATTTGGGACATTTAGCGGTGGCGATACTGTAGGGCTTGCTGCCTTTTCCGATCAATTTCATGGGGTGTAGGGTGAATGGGTTTGTCAGTGCAAATTTACCCCTCGCGCCACGGGTAATCGTGGTACTTTTGTCACCCTTATGCTGAGTGTACACCAAGTTAGTTTGAGTTTTGGCGGATCGGACCTTTTTAAAGGGATTTCGTTCCAAGTGAACCCTGGAGACCGCATTGGTCTGGTGGGGCGCAACGGAGCCGGTAAATCCACCCTCCTCAAGCTGATTGCGGGTCGCTACAAGCCCGACACGGGCAAAATCAGCTATCCGAGCGACTTTAGCATTGGATTTCTGACGCAGGATATGCCGCCGGCTCCGAACGCTAGTGTGTGGGAAGAGGCCGCGTCAAGTTTTGTCGAGATTAAACGTTTGGAGGCCGAAATCGAATCCATGACCGGGGAGATGGGCACGCGTACCGACTACGAGAGCGATGCCTACATGGACTTGCTTGAGCGCTTTCACCACGCTCAAGAGCGCTACCAGCACATCGGCGGCTACACCTACCAGGCCGATCTCGAGCGCGTGCTCTTGGGCCTCGGATTCAAGGCGACCGACTTTCACCAGCCGCTAAATTCGTTTTCGGGCGGATGGCAAATGCGCGTGGAACTCGCCAAAATTCTGCTGCAGCACCACGACGTCCTGCTCTTGGACGAACCGACGAACCACCTCGACATCGAATCGATTTTGTGGCTCGAAGAATTTTTGGCCGAGAGCAACCAGGCTATCATTCTGGTTTCGCACGACCGGACCTTCTTGAACAATGCAACCAACCGCACCCTCGAGATTGTACTAGGCAAGGGCTACGACTACAATGTCCCATACTTCCGCTACCTGTCGCTCCGCGAAGAAATCCGCGAAAAGCAGCGCCAAGCCAAGGCCAACCAGGACAAAGAAATCAAGCACACCCAAGAGCTGGTGGATCGGTTCCGCGCCAAAGCGAGCAAGGCTTCATTTGCACAGTCGCTCATTAAGAAGCTCGACAAAATTGAGGTCATCGAAGTCGACGACGAAGACACGCGTCAGATGCGATTTAAGTTTCCGCCGGCGCCCCACTCGGGCAAGATTATGGCCCGACTGCACGGAATTCACAAACACTACGGCCCCAAGCACGTGCTGCGTGGACTCGATTTGGAATTTGTGCGCGGCCAAAAAATCGCGTTCGTCGGCCAAAACGGCCAGGGCAAGTCCACCTTGGTCAAGATTCTGACCGAGGGACTCGGCTACGACGGAACCATTGATTGGGGCCACCAGGTGCAGCTCGGATACTACGCACAGAACCAAGCGGAGGTGCTCGACGGAACCAAAACGGTGCTTGAAACCATTGAAGATGCGGCTCCGGACGAAATTCGCAAGAACGCGCGCAAGCTTTTGGGCAACTTCATGTTTGCGGGCGACGATGTCGAAAAGAAGGTGCGCGTGCTTTCAGGCGGCGAGCGCGGACGTCTCGCGCTCTGCCAGCTGATGCTGAACCCCATCAACCTTTTGGTGCTCGACGAACCGACCAACCACCTCGATATGGCAGCCAAGGACGTGCTGAAGCAGGCCCTTTTGCAGTACGACGGAACCCTCATCGTGGTGTCGCACGACCGCGAGTTCATGGAGGGTCTGTGCAACCTGACGTTTGAATTCCGTGACGGCAAAATCAAGCCATACCTGGGCGGAATCGAGTACTTCCTCGAGCAGCGCAAGGTGGAATCGCTTCGCGCCATGGAAGTGGCCGGAGCCCAGAAGGCGGCGGCCGCGGCCAGCGCAG
>CAIJMB010000219.1 GCA_903821715.1 uncultured Flavobacteriales bacterium | reverse complement strand
CTGATTCCGGCAAGCGGCTTTCAGTCTGGCCAGTACCGCATGATCGAAATGGCCCTGGCTCGCCTGAACGAGCTCGTCCACTTGGACGTGAGGGCGGACTACGCCGACGTGCATGACCCACTCACGCTATTGGACAAGATTTACTGGCGGGGTGGCGCGACCATCGCGGCAACAGGTGAAAAAACCCTGACGCTGAAGCAGTTCGAGTCAAAGTACGCCAAAGAATTTGCGGAGCGCGCCGTCGCCTTCAGCGGCCAGACGGTTTCGGACCGAGCGCGCATTTTGGTGGATCAAGGCGGAATGACCGACGAACTTCGCCACGCGCTGCGTGAGCTCGACGCGCAAGTCAATGTCCGTTGGCCGATGCAGCACCTCAAGACTGCGGGGCGCTATCTGGCCAAGCAGCCCAGCGACACAAGGGCTACGGGCGGTACCAATTGGCCGAAGTACCTGCCACCCAAATTTCAACTCCGCATCGCGTTTCCATTTTTGTGGACCGACGCCGAGCGCGAAGCCTGGGGCACAAGTAACTAGAAGCTAGTTGCTGGCAGCTAGTTGCTGCGGAGCGTAGCGCAATAGTTCACGCACCAAGTCGTCACTGTAGTCAGGCCATCGCGCTGGCTGAGGAGGAGGGCTGGCGAGCCACTTGTGAAGTTTCAGTTTGTTCAAGCTCCCCGCATGCCAGGCCCCTGCCTTTCGCAATGCAGCGGCATTGCACTCTTGCTCGTACTGCCCTTTGATGGGGATCACCGCGATGCGCTTGCCGTGAAAAAGGGCTTCGGTGGGCAATTCAAAACCCGCGCTGCACAAAACCGAATCCGATTCTGCAAATGCGTTCAGGAATCGCGCGGAATCAACCGGCTCAGCGCGAAACGCTCCGCGTTCGACCGGCGCAGCCAGCTGGGGCACAAATGCCCGCACTGGGACAGGGCAGTCAGAACAGACTTCAGCTAGGGCATCGACACTATAGGCTGGAAGGTAGACCAGAAGCTGCGGTCGCGGCAGTGAAGTAAGCGTGCGAATCTCACTTCGAATGAGGGGCGGATGTACTTCAGATGCCACCGCCTGCACATGAAACCCAATCGCGTGCTGCGATGGTGCATAGTTTTTTAAAATCCATTCTCCCAGTAGATTAGGTCGTTTTGGTCGGGGCGCCTTGGGATGCCGTACGCCCGCTTGGTGGCTCAATTCGAGAAGGGTTCCGCCCCGCAACCAGACCGCCCAGGCGCTTACCGGCTCAAAGTCGTTGATAATCAGGTCGTATCCGTGAATGGGTGCACGAAGCACATCCCGAACAAAGCGCAGCCATCGGTTTTCAAACAATGTGCGGGCGATACTCAGACCGCCGTGCTGGTCGTACTTTAGTGAAATCCCGCTCCAGCTGCGCTGTACCCCGCTGGGCAGTTCGAGCTGGCTCTCGGTCCCCGAAATCCAAACATCGACCTGGGCGTGCTTCGCGAGCAGCGGAATCAGGTGCCGAGCCCGAGCCACATGCCCGTTACCCGTGCCCTGTACGGCATAAAGTATCTTCATTCGTCGGAATCGGCTTCGTTCAAGAGCATAGAGAGCAAATGCCGCGCCGAGGCATCCACCTTTTCATCGTCTTCTTCGAGGTCGCGCACATCGGGGTGCTGGTACAGTGACCATGCCGTCCCATCCCATTCTAATGCTGTGAGGTTTTCGATCCAATCGCCTGAATTAAGGTATTCAATTTGTTGGTCGCCGACTTGAATAATCCGTTGCTGCGGCTGGTGAATGTGACCGCAAATCACGCGTCCGTAGCCTTTGCGTACCGCCATTTCTGCGGCAGCGACCTCAAAATCCCCGACGTACTTCACTGCTTTTTTGACGGAATCCTTGATCGTCTTGCTCAGCGAAAACTTCTCGCGCCCCATACGCTCAAGCAGCACATTCAGCCAACGGTTGACCCAAATCAGTAGGTCGTACGACCAACCCCCAAGTTTGGCGAGCCACCGCGCATTTTGGATGCTGGCGTCAAAAATATCTCCGTGAAAAATCCAGGTCTTTACTCCGCCAAAAGTGAAGAGCATTTTGTTGCGCACGTGGATGTGCCCTAAGTCGGCGTCGGCGAAACGGCGAAGCATTTCGTCGTGGTTGCCGGTGATGTAGTAGACTTCAGTACCCTTTTGCGCCATGGTGATTAAGCGCTTCAACACTTTAAAATGGCTTTTGGGAAAGTAGGACTTCTTGAAGTTCCAAATGTCAATGATGTCCCCGTTGAGAATCAGGACGTCGGGCTGAATGGACTTCAGGTAGGCAAGAAGCTCGCGGGCATGGCATCCGAAGGTTCCGAGGTGAAGGTCGCTTAATACGACCGCAGGTAGATGGCGGCGTGAACTCATTGAAATGCAAATACCTGACTTCTGTGTAACCCCTGCGTTATCGCATTTTTAGGCAATTTGTACTTATCAACAGGGTTATCCGCCGCGTCTTGGCCGTATTTTAGGGCCCTCAATGACTAAAAAGCATCCTAAAAAGCGCGTACTTCCTATTTGGTTGGCTGTCAGTATTGGACTTGGTTTAGTCCTCAGCCTTTGGTTGCTCGCTAAGGTGCTTCCCGAGGTAGGTGATCCTTCATCTGCCTCAGGAGAAGATGTAGATCCGGGCTTTTTGTTTGG
>CAIJMB010000218.1 GCA_903821715.1 uncultured Flavobacteriales bacterium | reverse complement strand
AGAATAGTGGTCTCCAAAACCATTGATGGGAGTTCGAATCTCTCCACCCGTGCAAAAGCTGACTAACGAACGAAACGAATCAAAGCATGGAAGCGCTCCGCTCTTACCTCCGCGAATCTTGGGAAGAATTTGCCCACCATACCACGTGGCCCACGTGGCTTAACCTGCAACGCAGTACTGTGGTGGTGATTGTCGCATCGCTTGTCTTCGCACTGTTAGTCTTTGCGATGGATAAGAGTCTGTCGACTGTTCTCGACTTTGTGTACAACCTTTTGGCCTGATTCGATGTCAACTGAAGGAATGAAGTGGTACGTGGTTCGCGCGATCAGCGGCCAGGAGAACAAGACCAAGGCACATATTGAGCAAGAAGTTCAGCGCACTGGTATGTCTTCACTGTTGGGTCAAGTTTTGATTCCCACTGAGAAGGTCTACCAGATTCGCAACGGCAAGAAAGTCCTTAAAGAGCGCAACTTTTTCCCGGGTTACATCATGCTTGAGGGTATTTTGACTGGTGAATTTGTCCACGTTCTCAAGAACATCCCAGGGGTGATCGGCTTCTTAGGTGAGACCAAGGGTGGCGATCCAACTCCACTGCGTGCGTCAGAAGTGAACCGTATGCTGGGTAAGGTTGATGAATTGGCTGAGAGCGCAGAGCAGGTTTCTGTTCCGTTTGTTCTTGGCGAAAGTGTGAAAGTGATTGATGGTCCGTTCCGAGATTTTGTCGGTACGGTCGAGAAGATCCTTGAAGACAAGCGCAAACTTGAAGTGATGGTCAAGATTTTCGGACGTAAGACTCCGCTTGAACTGGGATTCATGCAAGTAGAAAAAGAAAACTAACGGTGTGAGCAACCGATAGCCAAGCGGAGCTTCCAACCGCAGCGGCACTCAAGTAAGAAAAGTAATATCAACAAACAATGGCAAAGGAAATCAGCGCGATGGTTAAGTTGCAGGTACGTGGCGGCGCCGCGAACCCGTCTCCTCCCGTTGGCCCCGCACTTGGTGCAAAGGGTGTCAACATCATGGAGTTCTGCAAGCAATTTAATGCGCGTACTCAAGATAAGCCGGGTAAATTACTCCCTGTAGTAATTACGGTTTACACTGATAAGTCATTTGACTTCATCATTAAGCAACCGCCCGTTGCAGTTCAGCTTTTGGAAGCATCAAAACTTAAGAGTGGATCGGGTGTTCCGAACCGCAACAAAGTCGGCAAGGTGACTTGGGAACAAGTTAAAGCGATTGCCGAAGATAAAATGGTTGACCTCAACTGCTTCACGATGGACAGCGCCATGAGTATGGTTGCTGGAACCGCACGTAGCATGGGTCTTACCGTAACCGGTACCAAGCCTCAAGCTTAATCCGAATAACTATGGCAACGATGACGAAAAAGATGAAAGCCGCGGTTGCGAAAATCCAGCCGGGCAAGTTCTACAACCTCGAAGAGGCTTCGGCCCTTGTGAAGGAAGTCTCCACTACCAAGTTTGACGGAAGTGTGGATTTGGCAGTACGCTTGGGTGTAGACCCACGTAAAGCCAACCAAATGGTTCGCGGAACAGTAAGCCTACCGCACGGAACAGGTAAGACCATCCGTGTACTGGCCCTCGTTACTCCAGACAAAGAAGCTGAGGCTAAAGAGGCTGGAGCTGACTTTGTGGGAATGGACGACTACCTCGACAAAATCAAAAACGGCTGGACTGATGTGGACGTAATCATTACGGTTCCTGCAGCGATGGGCAAACTTGGTCCTTTGGGCCGTGTCCTCGGTCCCCGTGGCTTGATGCCAAACCCAAAGACCGGTACCGTGACCATGGAAGTGGGCAAGGCCGTTCGCGAGGTAAAGGCGGGTAAAATTGACTTCAAGGTCGACCGCTACGGTATCGTACACGCCGGAATTGGCAAGGTGTCGTTCTCAGCTGAGAACCTCCGTGACAATGCTGACGAAGTACTCAAGACCCTGGTTCGCATGAAGCCTTCAGCGGCTAAAGGCGCCTACATTAAGAGCATTACGTTGAGCCCCACTATGGGACCTGGCGTACCGGTTGAACCTAAAAACGCGTAAGCAGATTTTTACCCATGACGCGCGAAGAGAAAAACCAGCACATCGAGGACCTCATGCAGGTTCTTGAAGCGACCAATACTATTTACATTGCCGATACGTCGGGCCTCAATGCGGAGCAAACCAGCGACTTGCGTCGTGCATGCTTCAAAGCTGATGTCAAAATGACGGTAGTGAAGAACGCCCTTCTGAAGAAGGCTATGGAGCGTTCGTCAAAGAATTTTGACGAGCTCTACGAAGCCCTCAAAGGAAACTCCAGCATCATGATTTCTGAAGTGAGCAATGCTCCTGCGAAGCTGATCAAGGACTTCCGCAAGAAAGGCACGAAACCCCTCCTCAAGGCTGCCTACGTAGAAGAGGCAATCTTTGTTGGGGACAACCAACTTGACGCCCTAGTCAACTTGAAGTCGAAGAACGAACTTATCGGCGATATCATCCTCCTCCTGGAGAGCCCGATGAAGAACGTTATTTCGGCCCTTCAAGGAGGCGGTGGTCAAACCATTGCAGGCTTGCTCAAAACTCTTGAAGAGCGCAAAGCCTAACGATTACGCACTCAGCTTCCAACTTGTGCATTTGTTTCATTTTTAATCAATATCCCAATCATGGCTGATATTCAATCACTTGGCGATTCTTTGGTGAACCTCACCGTTAAAGAAGTAAAAGAACTCGCTGACTACCTCAAAGAAACCTACGGCATTGAGCCCGCTGCTGCAGCTGTTGCTGTTGCTGCTGGTCCCGCTGCTGGCGGTGAAGCTGCTGCTGAGGAAAAAACTTCGTTTGACGTAATCCTTAAGAGCGCAGGCGCACAAAAGCTTGCAGTTGTTAAGGTCGTTAAGGAACTGACCGGTCTTGGTCTTAAGGAAGCAAAAGATGCGGTTGACGCAGCTCCTGCTCCGATCAAGGAAGGCGTTTCTAAGGACGAGGCAGAAGCCCTCAAAAAGCAGCTTGAAGAGGCTGGTGCCGAGGTTGAGCTCAAGTAAGAGCCTCGCCTAACCTACCTGGTTTAGGTGTCCGGGGTCATTTTTGACCCCGGGCCCTAGACCTTTTCGTGTTTCCACAAGTTCCATCCATCCTATTACGTCCAAGCCCCATGGCGCACGCACAACCGCGAATCAATTTTTCGAGCACCTTCGCTCAGGCGGACTGCCCCGATTTTCTGGACATCCAAATCAAGTCCTTCCGCGATTTTTTCCAAATTGACACCAAGCCGGAAAACCGCAGTGATGAAGGTCTTTTTAAAACCTTTAACGAGAACTTTCCGATTACGGACAGCCGAAACCAATTCGTGCTGGAGTTTCTCGACTACTTTGTGGATCCCCCACGCTACTCTGAAATGGAGTGTATTGAGCGTGGACTCACCTTCTCGGTGCCCCTCAAGGCGCGCTTGAAGTTGTACTGTACCGACCCTGAGCACGAGGACTTTGAGACTATTGTACAGGACGTGTACCTCGGTACGATTCCGTACATGACTCCCCGTGGAACCTTCATTATCAACGGTGCCGAGCGCGTCATCGTCAGCCAATTGCACCGTTCACCGGGCGTATTCTTTGGCCAGAGTTTCCACGCCAACGGAACCAAGCTGTACTCAGCACGTATTATTCCGTTCAAAGGAAGCTGGATTGAATTCGCTACCGACATTAACGGAGTGATGTATGCATACATCGACCGTAAGAAAAAGTTACCTGTAACCACGCTATTCCGTGCAATCGGATACGAGCGCGATAAGGACATCCTCGAAATCTTTGACCTCGCAGAAGAGGTGAAAGTGAGCAAGGCTGGACTTAAGCGTGTGGTAGGTCGCAAACTGGCTGCCCGTGTTCTGAAATCTTGGATGGAAGATTTCGTGGACGAGGACACCGGAGAAGTGGTATCAATCGAGCGCAATGAGGTAATCCTCGACCGCGATACGGTGCTTGAGAAAGAGCACGTAGAGCTCATCATCGAAAGTGACGTGGCTACCATCCTTCTGCACAAAGAAGATATTGCAGAGGGCGAATTCTCGATCATCTACAACACGCTTCAGAAGGACCCCACGAACTCAGAAATTGAGGCCGTCGAGCACATCTACCGCCAACTTCGCAATGCCGAACCACCCGATGAGGAGACGGCTCGCGGAATCATCGACAAGCTCTTCTTTAGCGAGCAGCGCTACAGCCTCGGAGAGGTAGGCCGCTACCGCTTGAACAAGAAGCTGGGTCTGGACATTGACAACTCGAACCAGGTACTTACCAAGCAGGACATCATCATGATTGTCAAGTACTTGATCGAATTGATTAATTCAAAGGCTGAGATTGACGACATCGACCACCTTTCAAACCGTCGTGTTCGCACCGTAGGCGAGCAAATGGCCAACCAATTTGGTGTAGGTCTTGCCCGTATGGCGCGTACGATCCGTGAGCGTATGAATGTTCGCGACAACGAAGTGTTCACTCCGATTGATTTGATCAACGCGAAGACATTGAGCTCGGTGATCAATTCATTCTTCGGAACCAACCAGCTGAGCCAGTTTATGGACCAGACCAACCCGTTGGCTGAAATCACACACAAGCGCCGTCTGTCGGCACTCGGACCCGGTGGTCTGAGCCGCGAGCGCGCGGGCTTTGAGGTTCGTGACGTTCACTACACACACTACGGCCGTCTGTGTCCGATTGAGACTCCAGAAGGACCGAACATTGGTTTGATTTCTTCACTCTGTGTCTACGCCAAGGTGAATTCGATGGGCTTCATCGAAACTCCGTACCGCGAAGTTGACAACGGACGCGTGAAGCTCGAAGGAGCACCTGTGTTCTTGAGCGCTGAAGAAGAAGAAGAAAAGGTAATTGCACAGGCAAACGCTCCGATTAAAGCGGACGGAACCTTTGTCAATCCACGTGTAAAAGTTCGCGACAAGGGCGACTTCCCGGTACTTGAGCCGCAAGAAGTTCAGCTGATGGACGTGGCTCCGAACCAGATCGCTTCGATCTCGGCTTCGTTGATTCCGTTCCTTGAGCACGACGACGCCAACCGCGCACTTATGGGATCGAACATGATGCGCCAGGCGGTGCCGTTGCTCCGTCCTGAAGCACCAATTGTAGGTACCGGCCTCGAGCAGCAAGTTGCCCGCGACAGCCGTGTCCTGATCAACGCCGAAGGCGCTGGTACGGTCCGCTACGTGGATGCCAATGAGATTGTGATCGAATACGACCGCACTGAAGATGAGGAGCTCGTAAGCTTTGAGCCTGCGACCAAGTCGTACCCATTGATCAAGTTCTTGAAGACGAACCAGTCAACGACGATCAATCTTAAGCCGATTGTGACCAAGGGCGAGCGCGTGGAGCGCGGCCAGGTACTGTGTGAGGGATACGCCACTCAGGGCGGCGAGCTCGCGCTCGGCCGCAACCTGCTGGTTGCCTTCATGCCGTGGAAGGGATACAACTTTGAGGATGCCATCGTTATCAACGAACGCGTCGTTCGCGAAGACATCTTTACGAGCATTCACATCGACGAGTACTCACTCGACGTGCGCGACACCAAGTTGGGCATGGAAGAACTGACTGCCGATATTCCGAACGTAAGTGAAGAAGCGACCAAGGACCTCGACGAGAACGGATTGATCCGCGTTGGAGCTGAAATCGTTCCAGGAGATATCATGATCGGTAAGATTACGCCAAAGGGCGAGAGCGACCCCTCACCCGAGGAGAAGCTGCTCCGAGCCATCTTTGGCGACAAGGCCGGCGACGTAAAGGATGCCTCACTCAAGACGCCTCCGGGCATTGGCGGTGTGGTAATCGACAAGAAGTTGTTTAGCCGCAGCATGAAAGATAAGCGCCAGCGCAGCCGCGACAAGGAGGAGCTCGAGCAGCTCGACCTCGAATTGGCATCGCAGCTTGAAGAGGTTCGCAACATTTTCGTCGACAAGTTGTCGAAGTTGGTGAGCGGCAAGACCTGTCAGGGCGTGTTCAACGATCTGAACGAAGATGTGATTCCGAAGGGAACCAAGTTCACACTCAAGGTGTTGAATTCTGTGGAGGACTACACGCACCTCACCGGCGGAACCTGGACCACCGACGACGACAAGAACGTCCTTATCGACGCCCTCTTGCACAACTACAAGATCAAAGTGAGCGACATCATGGGCGTTAACCGCCGCAAGAAGTTCACCATCAGTGTCGGTGACGAGCTGCCTGCAGGCATCATCAAAATGGCCAAGGTCATCATCGCCAAAAAGCGCAAGCTCAAGGTGGGTGATAAGATGGCAGGACGCCACGGAAACAAGGGTATTGTCGCCAAGATTGTACGCCAAGAGGACATGCCGTTCCTCGCGGACGGAACTCCGGTGGACATCGTCCTCAACCCGCTCGGTGTACCTTCTCGTATGAACATCGGTCAGATTTATGAGACCGTGTTGGGATGGGCTGGTAAGAAGCTCGGAACCAAGTTCGCTACGCCAATTTTTGACGGAGCAAGCATGGACCAAATCAACGAGTACACCGAACAAGCTGGACTTCCGCAGTACGGACACACCCAGTTGTACGACGGCGGTACCGGCGAGGCCTTCCACCAGAAAGCCACGGTAGGTATCATCTATATGCTCAAGCTTGGTCACATGGTTGACGACAAGATGCACGCACGTTCGATCGGACCGTACTCGCTCATCACACAGCAGCCACTCGGTGGTAAGGCCCAATTCGGTGGCCAGCGATTTGGTGAGATGGAGGTTTGGGCACTCGAGGCATTCGGTGCGTCGAACATCCTTCGCGAAATCCTCACGGTGAAGTCTGACGACGTCGTGGGCCGTGCGAAGACCTACGAAGCGATAGTCAAAGGCGACCGCATGCCCGAACCGGGTATTCCTGAGTCGTTTAATGTACTGCTCCACGAACTGCAGGGTCTAGGCCTTAAAGTTTCACTGGACTAAGCAACTGGTATTACGACGAATTCACACGAACATGAGAAAGTACGAACAAGCTCCGACAGGTAGCTTCAATCAAATCACCATCAGCCTGGCTTCGCCAGAGTTCCTGCTCGAGAAGTCGAGTGGCGAAATCCTCAAGCCAGAGACCATCAACTACCGGACCCACAAGCCCGAGCGTGACGGTCTGTTCTGTGAGCGCATTTTTGGTCCCGTAAAGGACTTTGAATGTGCGTGCGGAAAGTACAAGCGCATTCGCTATAAGGGCATCGTGTGTGACCGTTGCGGCGTCGAAGTAACCGAGAAGAAAGTTCGCCGTGAGCGCGTAGGCCACATCAGCCTCGTGGTTCCAGTGGCGCACATCTGGTACTTCCGTTCGCTTCCAAACAAAATCGGCTACTTGCTCGGAATCCCGACCAAGAAGCTCGACATGATCATCTACTACGAGCGCTACATCGTCATTCAAACGGGACTTGCCACGGACGCGGACGGAAATCCGTTTACCCGCTTGCAGTTCTTGACCGAAGAAGAGTACCTGGATGCATTGGATCGCCTGCCGACTCAAGACAACCAATACCTCGAGGACCACGATCCCAACAAGTTCATCGCCAAGATGGGCGCAGAGGCTTTGTACATGCTGCTTCAGCGTTTGGACCTTCCAGCCCTTTCGTTTGAGCTTCGCGCCCAAGCTGACCGCGAGACTTCGCAGCAGCGCAAGCAAGAGGCCCTCAAGCGCCTTCAGGTCGTAGAGGCCATGAAAGAGGCCAACGAGCGTATGGAAAACAAGCCCGAGTGGATGATCATCAAGGTAGTTCCTGTGATTCCGCCCGAACTGCGTCCCCTGGTGCCCTTGGACGGTGGCCGTTTTGCGACCAGCGACTTGAACGATCTGTACCGCCGGGTAATTATCCGCAACAACCGTTTGAAGCGCTTGCTCGAAATCAAAGCACCTGAGGTCATCCTTCGCAACGAGAAGCGCATGCTTCAGGAGTCGGTAGACAGCTTGTTTGACAACACCCGCAAGGCGAGTGCCGTCAAGACCGAGAGTAACCGCCCACTCAAGTCACTGAGCGACAGCCTTAAGGGCAAGCAGGGCCGATTCCGCCAAAACCTCTTGGGTAAGCGTGTGGACTACTCTGCGCGTTCAGTAATCGTTATTGGACCTGACTTGAAGCTGCACGAGTGTGGTCTTCCGAAGGATATGGCTGCGGAACTCTACAAGCCGTTCGTGGTTCGAAAGCTCATTGAGCGCGGAATCGTGAAAACGGTGAAGTCAGCGAAGAAAATCATCGACAAGCGCGAAGCAGTTGTTTGGGACATTCTCGAGAACGTGATGAAGGGCCATCCGGTGCTTCTGAACCGAGCTCCGACGCTCCACCGTTTGGGTATCCAGGCGTTCCAGCCGCGTATGATCGAGGGCAAGGCTATTCAGCTGCACCCATTGACCTGTACGGCCTTCAACGCTGACTTTGACGGTGACCAAATGGCCGTGCACTTGCCACTCGGACCTGCCGCAATTTTGGAGGCGCAGATTTTGATGCTCGCGTCGCACAACATTTTGAACCCTGCCAACGGATCGCCGATTACGGTTCCGTCACAAGACATGGTCTTGGGTCTGTACTACATGACCAAGCCCAAGCGCAACTTGCCTGGTGACCCAGTAATGGGAGAAGGCATGACGTTCTACTCTGCCGAAGAAGTGACGATTGCCTTTAATGAGCGCCGCGTAGAGTTGGGTGCTGTGGTCAAGGTTCGTGCTCGCGTAGAAAACGAGCAGGGTGAACTGGTTACGAAGCTCATCGAGACTTCAGTGGGCCGCGTACTATTCAACAAAGTAGTTCCGGAGACCGTTGGATACATCAACGAGCTGTTGACCAAGAAGGCACTTCGCGACATCATCGCGCGCATCTTGACGAAGACCGACGTTCCGACGACTGCAAAGTTCCTTGACGACATTAAGAACCTTGGATACAGCACGGCATTCCGTGGTGGTCTGTCGTTCTCGTTAGGTGATATTACGGTTCCTGAAGCCAAGGAGTCCCTGATCAAAGAGGCCAACGAAGAAGTAGAAGCCATTTTGGGCAACTACAACATGGGTCTGATCACGAACAACGAGCGCTACAACCAAGTGATCGACGTGTGGACGAACACGAACGCCCGTCTGACGCAAGCAGCGATGAGCCAGCTCATCAACGACCGCCAGGGCTTCAACCCGATCTACATGATGCTTGATTCGGGTGCACGTGGATCAAAAGAGCAGATTCGCCAGCTTTCGGGTATGCGAGGTCTGATGGCCAAGCCACAGAAGTCAGGCTCAGGAGGTGGAGAGATCATCGAAAACCCGATTATCTCAAACTTTAAGGAAGGTCTTTCGATCTTGGAGTACTTCATCTCGACGCACGGTGCCCGTAAGGGTCTTGCGGATACGGCCTTGAAGACGGCTGACGCGGGTTACTTGACCCGTCGTCTGCACGACGTAGCTCAAGACGTGATCATCAACGAGGTCGACTGCGGAACGCTTCGCGGCCTTGAAGTGACTGCCTTGCGCAAGAATGAAGAGGTCGTTGAGACGCTGTTTGAGCGCATTACCGGTCGCGTATCGCTGCACGATGTGATTGACCCGCTCACCGGCGAGGTATACGTCGCGATGGGTGATATGATTTCAGACGACGCAGGCCGCAAGATTGAGGCTTCGCCTGTTGAAATGGTTGAAGTTCGTTCGGCACTGACCTGCGAAAGCAAGCGCGGAATCTGCGCTAAATGCTACGGACGCAATTTGGCCACCGCAAAAGGTGTGCAGATGGGTGAAGCGGTAGGTGTTATCGCCGCACAGTCCATCGGTGAGCCGGGTACGCAGCTCACGCTTCGTACGTTCCACGTGGGTGGTACGGCTGGTAACATTTCTGAGGTCAACAGTTTGATCGCCAAATTCGACGGTATTGTGGAACTCGACGAGGTACGCACCGTAGAAGGTGAAGGAGCTGACGGATCAATGTCTACGATTGTCATCGGTCGTACGGGCGAATTGCGCATCGTCGATGAGAAGACCGGAATTTCAGTAATGACGGGTAACGTTCCTTATGGTTCAAACCTTGTGGTCAAGCATGGCCAGAAAGTGGCCAAAGGTGACTCACTGTGTTCGTGGGATCCCTACAACGCGGTGATTATCTCTGAATTCGCCGGTGTGGTCGGATACCAAGATATTGTTCAAGGTCTGAGCTACAAGGTTGAGATTGACGAGCAGACAGGCTTCCAGGACAAGGTAATTAGTGACGCGCGCAACAAGAAGTTGGTGCCGATGATTCAAATCTTGACCAAGAAGGGTGAAGAGATTAAGCACTACACCTTGCCGGTGGGTGCTCACTTGATGGTCGACGAAGGCGAAGAAATCAAAGCGGGTAAAGTGCTCGTGAAGATTCCACGCCGCGGTGCAAAAGCTGGTGACATTACGGGCGGTCTGCCCCGAGTTACGGAACTGTTTGAAGCCCGTAACCCCTCGAACCCTTCAGTGGTTGCTGAAATTGACGGAACGGTTTCATACGGTAAGATCAAGCGCGGTAACCGCGAGATCATTATCGAGAGCCGTACTGGAGAGCAGCGCCGCTACCTGATTAACTTGAGTAAGCAGATTCTCGTTCAAGAGAATGACTTCGTTCGTGCGGGTTCACCGCTAAGCGACGGCGCCATTTCTCCGGCCGACATTCTCGCGATTCAAGGCCCGACTGCAGTTCAGGAGTACCTCGTGAACGAGATTCAGGAAGTATACCGCTTACAGGGTGTGAAAATCAACGACAAGCACTTTGAAGTGATTGTTCGCCAAATGATGCGCAAAGTTGAAATCGTGGACGGTGGAGACACCATGTTCCTTGAAGGACACTACGAACACGTAGGTGACTTCATCTTTGAGAATGATCGCGTATTTGACAAGAAAGTGGTGGTCAACGCTGGAGACAGCGAAAACCTCAAAGAAGGTCAAATGATCACTTCACGCCAGCTCCGCGACGAGAACTCACTACTGAAGCGCTCGGATAAGGCTCTGGTTGAAGGACGCGACGCCCGTTCGGCTACCGCACAACTTGTACTCCAAGGTATCACACGTGCTTCACTTCAAACGAAGTCGTGGGTTTCTGCGGCGTCGTTCCAGGAGACGACCAAAGTCCTCAACGAAGCTGCAATCGCAGGTAAGAGCGACGGCTTAGAAGGTCTCAAGGAGAATGTGATTGTGGGTCACCGCATTCCGGCCGGAACCGGCTTGAAGCACTACTACGATTCAGTAGTAGGCAACAAGGACGAGTACGACCGCATGATGGCCGCCAAATCAGTCGATATTGAAGCAGCGGAGTAGTGAGCGATCAGGATCCGAACCAACTTCAGATTGAGCTTTCGCCCGAGATGGCCGATGGAATTTATTCCAATCTGGCCATTATCAACCACTCGAACAGTGAGTTCGTGGTGGACTTCATCCAGATGATGCCCGGCTTGCCGAAGGCAAAGGTGAAGTCTCGGGTGATTTTGACTCCGCAGCACGCCAAGCGTTTGGTGCGCGCGCTCTCAGATAATGTGAGCCGCTACGAAGCCACGCATGGTGAGATTGCGGATACGGAACTGCCTGGCATGCCGATTCACTTCGGCGGACCCACGGGGCAGGCCTAATCGAAGGTTTAAAAATGTGAAAGCCACCGGCGCAAGCCGGTGGCTTTTTGCATTTAAGCTAGTTGCCAGCAGCTAGTTACTAGTTGCTGGTAACTAGTTAGCGACCAAAGAAGCCGTCGAGCAGGATTCCGATTCCGCGCACGAGGACTCCGACGCCTACGAACATGGCGGTGACGATGAATGCCGCAGGGATCCAGTTGCCCTCTTGAAGCGCGGGTCCGGCGATCCAGTAGAAGAATGCGGGTCCGCCAAACATGAAGGGGAAGGATGCTGAGAGCCAGACAATGCCGCGAAGGATTTTGGGATTCATGGTCGGAATTTCAGTTGGGCCAATGGCCGTTCTACGAAGGTATAGGTGAGGAGGGATACGACAAGGGTTCCGGCCAAGAATGCGGGCAGGGCCCACGGGTCAGGCAAGTAGTGCTGTGCGAGGGCGAGCACCGGCTTGTGAAGTAGGTAGACGCTGAAGCTGAGGGCGCCCAAGGCGCGAAGCGGAAGCCACCGACCGAGGGCCGAGAGCGCGATTTCGTGGTTCAGGGCCTGGTAGAGAATCAGGGCCCAGGCGATTCCGTAGGCAAAAGTGAAGCTGTGTCCGTGAAAGGACGTGGTTCCATAGACAAGTCGGGCAATAGTCGGAATCGTCGTGAGAATCATTGCGAGCAGGGCGAGTCCGATTCCGCCCGGAAGGTATAAGCGGCGTTGGGTGAGGGCCAGAAGGGTGCCGCATCCGAGTACCGGGAGGAAGCGCAAAAAGATGGGCATCGCCACATGGTTGAGACGCAGATACCAAAGGCTCGCCAGGGCCGTAGCTAGTACCGCGATGGCCAGCACAGGGCGCCGCCGGTAGAGCGGCCAAAGTAGCGCGAGTACCAGCGGTGAAAGGATGTAGTAGAGGAATTCCACAGGAATGGTCCAAAAGACCTGCCGGCCTTCGAGCAGGGCGAGGTGGCGCAGTACGTCTGAAGCACTGTGAATGGGACTCGGAAGTCCTCGGGCCGACAGCGTCCAATTGAGCAGTAAGGCCACGAGGTACAGAGGAAAAATTCGCAGGAAGCGACGTAGGGCAAAGCGGATCCAAAATCCGAGGTTCGCTTGGCCCATTTCGAGCGCATTGATGATTTGGCGGTCTATGAGGTAGGCGGATAGTACAAAGAAGAGGTAGACGCCGACGCTTCCGTAGTGGTGAAAGTCCACGACGCCAAAGAGGGGGTAGCCCGCATTGCTGCTGTGCGCCAGCAGCACAATGGCCACCGCGAGCCCACGGAATCCGTCGAGCTCGGGCTGGTGTCCGGGGCGTCCGTCGTGGGGTAGGAGGTGTTTTAGCAAGGTTAGCAAAGGTAGCAAGGGTAGCAAGGTTGACTCGTTGGCTTGTTGGCGAGGTTAGCTGAGATTGGCTCGTTGGCTTGTTAGCTTGCTGGAGAGGTTAGCTGAGATTGGCTCGTTGGCTAGGGACTAGTAGCAAGTAACTAGCTACGGGTTGCTAGTTGCTGGTTACTGGTTGTTTGGTCGAGGGCCAAGCGGATCGCTTGGACGGCTTGTTCTGCTTGGTCGTCGGTGAGGGTGAGTGGCGGAGCGAGTCGGAGCGCGCGGTTTTCGAAGAGGAACCAGTCGGTGAGGTAGCCTGCGGCGATGAGGTGCTGCTGGACGTTGAGGACGCGCTCAAAGCTGTCGAGGACGACGGCAAGGAGGGCGCCGCGGCCTCGGATTTCTTGGACGGCGGAGTGGGCTGAAAGGCCGCGGCGGAAGTGGGCTTCGAGGACGGGGGCGCGGAGCGCGAAGCGCTCGCGCTCCAAAATATTCCAGGCCGCAAGGCCGGCAGCGCAGCTGACGGGGTGCCCACCGAAGGTGGTGAGGTGTCCGAGCATGGGGAATTCAGCTAGGGTCGACATGAAGGCGCGCCCGGCGGCGAACGCCCCGAGGGGCATTCCGCCGCCCAAGGCCTTCGCGAGGCAGACCACGTCGGGGGTGATGCCAGACGCCGTGAACGCGAAGGCCTCGCCGCTGCGGCCGAACCCGGTTTGGATTTCGTCCACGATGAGCAGGGCACCGGCCGCGCGGCAGCGCGCCTCAAGTTGGCGAAGCCATTCCCAATCGGCGGGGATGTAGCCTGATTCCGACTGGATGGCTTCGACGAGGACGGCCGCGGTGTGGGGGCCGATTGCGTCGAGGACTTCGGTTCCGTTAAATGGTAAGATGCGGTGCCCCGGAACGAGTGGACGGTAGGCCGACTTCATGCACTCGTTGCCCATGGCTGAGAGGGGCCCGGTGGTGGACCCGTGGTAGGAACCGTGAAAGGACAAGATCTCGGTTCGGCCGGTGGCGCGCTTGGCCAGCTTGAGGGCGCCGTCGACGGCTTCGGCTCCGGAGTTGCCCCAGTAGATTTGGTCAATCGGATCGGGGAGCGCCGCAAGTAGTGCCTCTGCATAGGCGACTTGGGGAAGCTGTGCGTACTCACCGTAGACCATCAGGTGCATGTGCTGCGCGGCTTGCTGCTGCACTGCCGCTACGATTTCGGGGTGGCTGTGCCCGAGGTTGGCCACTCCGATGCCCGAGATGAGGTCCATGTGGGGCTTGCCCTGCGGATCAAAGAGGTAGACTCCCTCGGCCCGCACAAATTCAAGGGCCAACGGGCTGAATGTGGTGGGGGCGAGGTGGTGCAAGAAACGCTGGCGGAGGTCCATTCCGCTAAGGTACGGGGAGGTTGAAATTTTTTAGAATCCGGTTAACCCCGAATGTGCGGCGTTGTAGTATTT
>CAIJMB010000217.1 GCA_903821715.1 uncultured Flavobacteriales bacterium | reverse complement strand
TCCACCCGCATCTGGTAGGCAAAGCCCTCAGAAAGCGTATCGCTGCTCCGCACCCGAAGCCCCGAGGAATCCTGCCAAATTCCGCCCCCCTCGGTCCAAAACCAGCCTTCGGTCCGACGTGGCACATCGAGGGTTGGCATCTCTGGAACCGTTCGCAACGCTCCCAGCATCAAGGCCAGCCCAGCCCACCGAACCCAAGAGACCGCCACCCCCCACACACGGCGCCGGAGCACGACCTCGGACACCACGCCAAGGCCCAAAAGCACCAGACCCGCCAGAAGCCAATACAACCTGTGCGCGCCCGGAACCCCAAGCACTCCCAACCACATTCCCAGCATCAACCACGGCGCCATGGCGCAAGGTGGTTCCGCCAGCCGTAGCCCACATTTAAAACCGGCTAATTTTTTGAAATCCGGTTATAACCGAACACCTTCGATCGAATACAACCCTGCCGCATCCGGTTATACCCGAACTACGTTCCGCCGGAATCCCGCGCCACGACTTGAAAATCCGGGTATAACCGGATTTTACAAAATTTCTGCAAGCCTGGACCCGGGGTAGTAGTGATCCAGAATCGCCCGGAACCCATACCCCAACTGCCCCATGCGCCAGGCACCCTCTTGCGAAAGCCCGATTCCGTGCCCGTAACCGCGGCCGTGAATTACCACTTCGCTTCCGTCGACCTCGGTCGAAAACCAGGACGACCTGAGGCCAAACTTCTCGCGCACAGTGCGAAACCTGAGCTTCTTACCGTTCCACTCCAGAAACTCGCGCCGGTGCGGCTGGTCGATGTGCAGCACCGCATGGCGCAAACTCGAATCCATCGTGGACGCACCCCAGTAGCTCGCAAAGTAACCGACCCACTCCGCAACTGAAATCCGCTTTGTCCATTTCGTCTGCGGGCAATCCAAACTGAAGCTATCCACCTTGTACACCAAGTGGGGACGCTGCTTGAAGTACCAACCTGAGGCCATCAGCTCTCCGCCGGAATTCGCATGAAACAACGTCTCTACAAACGCATTCGTGTCGGCCTCGAGCAGCACCAATCCCGACGTACTGTAGGCCGCCTGAACCAAATCAAACCGGCGCGTGCTATCACTTGGCCAACCGAAGTACACCTGTGACCGAACGTCGTCGGTAACCTGATAGCCTTCATTGGCAAACTTGCGCTGATTGGCCGCCCACCACGTGCGGGCCACGGTCGCTTGGGCACGCCACAGCTCGCTACCCGTATACTTACCGAGTTCGGCATTGATGACACCTGCCACATAGTCGTCAATCGGTACCCGATTGACCACCAGCAACTCCGTACGACCCAACGGAAGCGCCACAAAACCACCCGGATACGTCCTTCGAACCCCCGAGGGACCCTCGGTCGATAGGGGGCGATCGAACTCCACTCTTATGGAATCGGCGCTCCGCCAGGTTCCGTCGGCATTCGCCACCAGCAAACCTTCGCTGCGCCGCACGTGCACGTTGCTCGACACCAGTGTATCAGGTGCCTCATCCCCGCGGAACCAAATACTGCGCAGCGCTCCGCCACCGAACTTGAAGTCGTACACATCTTTGGTCGCAAAAACCCGCACGCGAACGAGTTCAGACGCCCGTGGTTTCGGCCCCATTGCCCTTTGGCCACTGGCCCCGAGGCCCGCGACCGTCGCGATTGCGAGGATCAACTTTTTCATTCCTGGAGCAAATATGAGGCGGTGCGGTCCATGGCTCCACCTTCGCCCAACGCCGCAGCAAACTGCTCGAAGTCTGCAAGCATCATGCTACGCAACGGGCCGTCGGCCATCAACTCACTGAGGTCTTGGGCCAAAACTTCAGGTGCGCACTGATTTTGAAGTCGTTCGTTGACCGCTTCTCGCCCCAGCACCAGGTTCACCAGCGACACGTACTTCACCTTCACTAAGCGCTTCGCCAGCGCAAAACTGAGTGCATCAACCTTGTAGGCCACAACCATCGGAACCTTGAGCAGCGCAAGCTCCAAGGTCGCAGTGCCGCTCGCCACCAAGGCGGCTCGCGCCCCTCGGGCACTAGCCATTCCCTCGGCCAATTCGCCGTGCGGCTCGGCCTGAAGGGCCTCGCGCAGCATCGCCCGGTAGGCGCCTTCGGTCCACGATGAGGGGCGAATCCACCGCGGCTTCATGCCCAAACGGGCAGCTGTGGCGGCAAATACCGGCGCAAGCCGCTGAAGCTCGGCCTTGCGCGACCCCGGAGCCAGCACCAAAACCCCCGACTCCGTCGCAGACCCTGGGGCAAAGCGATCAAGGGCTGGGTGCCCAAAGAAGGGTGCATTCACGCCGCGCTTCGCCAAGAATTCAGGCTCAAAGGGAAGCAGCGGAATCACCGCATCGTATGCCTGCTTGAGTATTTGGACGCGGCCCTCCTTCCATGCCCACACGCTGGGGGCAACCAACTGGACCACGCGCCGCTGGCTTCGCCAGGGCCGCGTGGCCATCCACTTGGCCAAACGCAGGTTGAATCCCGGGTAGTCAATCAGCACTACGAGGTCCCAAGGCTCTGAAAGCACCGCACGCGCTGCCGCAAAGTTGGCCCGAACGGCCCCTGCGTTGCGGAACACATCCCAAAACCCCATAAAGGCAAGCTGGTCGAGGTTTCGAAGTACCGGTTTGTTCAGGGCGCGGCTGAGCTCGGTTCCGCCCCACGCGTCAATGTGCAGCTGGGGCTGAATGCGACGTAGGGCACGAACGAGTTCCGCCCCGAGTACGTCGCCCGAGGCCTCACCCGCCAAAATAAAGATGCGCTTCACAACCATTCCCAACGCCAGTAGATGGCGGTTATGATATAAATCAAGCTAATGAGCACGATGTTGAATGCCATGCGGTAGCGCTTCAAACTCAAGGCCAAGGTGAGGTAAATACCCTCCAATATGACCGAAATGGCCAGCACCCGATTGAGCAGATAGGCCCAAAGGTCGCTGTCGAGCTCGGCCACGGGCGGCAATCCGGGATACGTCGCCAGTAGGTAGGACCACGCAAACCACGGAGTTCCCGCGGCCACGAGCAGGCCCATGTAGGCTTCGAGGCGTTCGCGACGCGGACCCGGACTCATCGCTGATCGAGGCGGCGGTGCAGGTTCGACAGGGCGTGGTGTGCCGTAAGGTCAAACTGGGTCGGAACCACACTGACAAAGCCATGGTCCAGCGCCCAGATGTCGGTATCCTCGGCTCCGTCGGGGTTGTGGTAGTCGCCGCGCATCCAGTAGTAGG
>CAIJMB010000216.1 GCA_903821715.1 uncultured Flavobacteriales bacterium | reverse complement strand
GTCGCCATGGGGAGCATGAAGGCGCAGCTAGCTCCGACGGTGAGGGGCAGGGCAAGTTGCTCAAAGGCAAGACCTTGAGCTGAGGCAACAGCAAGGGCGACGGGTAGGGTTCCGCTTACAAGGGCCATGTTGCTAAAGAGCTCGGTGGTCCAGACGCCGAAGGCCGTGAAGATGAAGATCCAAACCCATGCGGGCATTGGGTGGCCAGATAGGGCTTGAAGCGCGTCGAGCCAGCCAGAGGCTTGCATTCCGGCGGCTAGCGAAAGTCCGCCGCCAAATAATAAAAGGATTCCCCATTCGATCTTGCGGGCATCCTTCCAGCGCAAGAGTGGGGCCCCTTGTCCGTCACGAATGACAAACATGAGCATTCCACCAGCGAGACCGATGACTTGATCGGGGAGCGTCCAGCCGTACGGAGTAACCAATGGTTCAACCCATTGACGGGTCATCCATAAGATTGCGGTTGTGCTGAAAATCAAGGCTGCACGCAGTTCGCCCGTGGTCCAGGGTTCGGGTTGGGGCCACTCGAGGTCGCCAAGGTCTACTGAACGCATTCCGCTGCGAATTACAAAATAGGCAATCACCAACAGCACTAATGAAATGGGGAATGCCATAATTGACCATTCAATAAACCCCGTCTGAATTCCAAAAGACTCTTCACGAAATGCAGCGTAAACTAAATTCGGCGGAGTCCCAATGAGCGTTCCGATACCACCGAGGTTGGCGCCCCAAGCCATACCCAGTAGTACCCGACGTTCGAGGCCATCATTTTCGCTTGGAATGTGGGTCAAAAGTGACAACGTTAGCGGAAGCATCATAACCGCAGTGGCCGTATTGCTCATCCACAGGCTAAGGGTATAGGTGGCCAGCATGACGCCTGCAAGTACCGTTTCACTTCGGTGCCCGACATGCCTCAGAATCCCCAAAGCAAGCCGACGGTGCAACTTATGACGCTCAATACCGCGAGCAAGCAGGAATCCACCCATGAATAAATAAATGAGTGGATTTGCATAGGCGTTAGCGAGCTCTTCGTTGGTAAGGATACCGGTTCCGCCGAAGAGAATGAGTGGCAGCAGAGCGCTGATTCCAAGCGGAATAACTTCAGTAAACCACCAAAGGAGCATCCAAAAAGCGGTGCCCATTACGACACTTTGCTGTGGTGGGAATCCAGACAACTGAATGGCCGCAAATCCGAGCGGACCGAGGTACAAAGAGAGACGCTTCATCAGTGTCCTAAATTAAGGTGCTTATTTACGTAACCACACACCAAAATACTGGTGAAGTCTGGGCAATACAATCCCCATAATCGGCACCAGTAGTGCCGTAAGCAAAAGTGTCCTTAGCAACATTGGCCATCCTTCAGTTAGCGGAAACACTACTGGAATGATGATGTTGATCAGAGGGTATACGAAGAGCCAATTCAGCAAAAGCATCTTCCATTTTTTGACATCGGAAGTATTCATGGTGGTAAAGGTCGATTACCGTGTAGTTTTACGGTTAGTGAAATGGAACAAACTTTTAATTTGGTCGTTCGTATTGGCCTCAGTGGCTTCTTGCCGCCCCGAACCCCAACCCCAACCATGGAATTCGCTCACTGACGTGGTAGACCCCGAAGATCTCTTGCTGTATGAAGTCAACCCGCGCGCCCATTCGGCAGCGGGCACAATTGCCGGCATTACCGCCGACCTTGACCGAATCAAGTCATTGAATGTGAATACGATATGGTTGATGCCCGTGTTTAAAATGGGACAACTCAAGTCTGTGGGGTCGCCCTATTGTGTTGCGGACTACCGCGCCATTGACCCGGAGTTTGGTAGCATAGATGACCTTAAAGTACTGATTTCAGAGGCCCACGAGCGCAAAATGTCGGTGATTATCGACTGGGTGGCCAACCATACCGGGTGGGACCATCCGTGGATCACGCAGCACCCCGAATGGTACACCACCAATGCGGCGGGCGCAATAGTACATCCCCCCGGAACCAACTGGCAGGATGTCGCTGACCTGAACTATGCCAATCCCGCACTCCAGCTGGCGATGATTAATGAAATGAAGTACTGGGTGTTTGAGGTGGGCATTGACGGATTCCGCTTTGATGCGGCGGACTTTGTTCCGTTTGCGTTTTGGAAGTCCGCAATGGACAACCTCAAGGGAATCACCGACCGCAAGCTGCTGTTTTTGACCGAGGGCGAGCGCCCCGACCACTACAATGCCGGAATGCCACTGATTTACGGCTGGAATTGGAACTACAACCTACAGCAAGTGTTTGGAACGGCTCAGGCACCGGTCACCAACCTTTTTACCGCCAATACGGCCGAAGCCAACGCTTCGCCCGCGATCCGACTTCGCTTCGCCACCAACCACGACCAGTCGGCCTGGGAGGCAACGCCCGTGACCCTTTTTGGCGGAGTTGAAGCTTCGTTCGCCGCCCAAGCGGCTGCGGTGCTGATGGGCGGAGTTCCGCTCATTTACTCAGGCCAAGAAGTAGGCGTGGCCGGAACCCAAAGTTTTTTCACCAAAGACCCTGTGAATTGGGCGGCCAATCCAGGCCTGCAGGAACGCTACGGTCAGTTGTTTGCCCTGCGGCTCGAGCACGATGCGTTACGCTACGGAACCCTCAAACCCTATTCTCACCCCAACGTCCTTACTTTTGAGCGCGAGCTCGACGGCGAACGCGTGCTGGTGCTGATCAATACCCGGTCCACGGCCATAACCTATAATTTGCCCACCGCGCTGCGCGACAGCGACTGGACAGATGTACTTCGTGCGGAACCCAAATTTCTCGGAACCGCTCTGACCCTTGCGGGGCATGAAGTGGTGGTCCTAGCGAATTAGCAAGGTTGGCGAGTTGGCAAGGTTGGCGAGTTGGCAAGGTTGGCAAGGTTAGCTCGTTAGCTTGTCAGCCTCTGGTTTCTAGTTGCCTCTGCCGCACGCCGACCCACTATGAACCAGAAACAAGCCGAACCTTTTATCAGGTTATAACCGGATTTTACTTTTTTTCAAATTTCTGGAAACAGCTATGTGTCTCAATTTCATATTGTTGCACAAAATATCCGTTTGGAAAATGTCCACGCAGATTCTGTAGTGGACTTAGCACAAGTTGCTCGTAGCCAGTGGCTTGTGCGCCAACGAGCTAATCTCAGCTAATCTCAGCCAATCTAGCCTACGAGCCCCGTACGCCAGTGCTGTGATGCCTCACCGTTGAAGGCTTCGAGGTGCACGATTCCGAGGTCCTGGAATCCGAGGCGACGAAGCACGTTGTTGGATGCCTCGTTGTGCGGCATCGTGTACGCGTCGAGGTGGGTCCAGCGACCGGATTCGGAAGCCCACTGCAGGACGCGTTGGCCAGCCAGCGTGGCGATTCCGCGCCCCTCAAACTCGGGGAGCAGGGCGTAGCCGAGGTCGGGAAACTCGGTGCCCGTGCGCACGACAATACCGCTTAGTCCGGCGGCCACCCCGTCGAGTTCGATGACCCACAGCCCACAACCATGGGTCCGGTACGGAGTGAGAAAGCTGCGCTCGAGGTAGGCCAGGGCGCCCTCGCGCGTTTCGGTTCCGCGCGGTCCAATATTGGCGAGCCAGCCTGGAGTCTGAGTGAGGCGCTGAAGGAATTCAAGGTCGCTCTCGTGGGCTTCGCGCAAGGTCATGTTCGAAAAGAAAAATGAAGTGAGCGCACCTCATCTAAACTCGTACGGAACCCCTGTGACTTGAGTCAGCAACGTCTGGGGGGCGTCAAGCACAATTGCGTTGCCGCGAACTTTGGGCGAAACCGGACCCTTGGCCTTGAAGTAGTCGCGCATCACGTCGTGCAGCGAGAACGGTTTGTTGGAAGCGTTTTTCACGCCTTTAATACGGCAAAGCATGTCCATGGGGTCTCCGTCGCGTTCGCAGGCACTCATGCGGTACACGCGTACGGGATCCAGCGGCTTTTTACCAATCTTGACCGACTGAACGCGCTGTCCCTTTGGCGCGAAGGCCTTGAATTCCACGTTCATTCCGTTGAATTTAATGACCCATCCGCCAAAGCGCTCACTCGCTTTTTCTGCGAACACGTTGTGCAACTCCTTTTCGAGCCAGTCCTGAATTTGTGCCCCAGTGGCCTCGGCGACGCGCACGGGGCTGTCCACAGGAAGCATGTCAAACAAGTACCCCGAGGTGATCGGAATGTTGCCGGTGTGGTCCGGAGTCGACCGGGGAGGGCAGAAGCGGAATCCGTTACTCAGCACCAAATCCACTTCGGGCATGCGCCAGCGAAGCGCGTCCGTAATCATCGTGTCAATCGTGTTTTCGATGACAAAGTAGCGGTAGAGCGGAACCTTTGAATACCCAATCACCTCGTTGATCGATGCAGCAAATGGGGCTTCGTTGGCCTTCACCAGTGCGGCCACGGCGGCATCAGCGGGGTACTTCGCGGCTTCGAGCTCGACCAAGTCGTAGAGGTCGTGTACAAGTTTTGCGTCGCGGAACTTCAATGTGAGCTTGCCCACAAACGAGCCGAAGGCTCCGGGCTCGACCACCTTGGCGTAGGTGCACTGAATCGGAACCCGGACCCGCTCGTGCGTGTCGCCGCCCAACACATAGTCCACGCCTTCAGCTTCGGGTAGGTTGGCCAAGTTGATTTGCTGAGACAGTCCGAGGTGCGCGATGACCATGACGGCGGCGCACTTCTCTTGGTTCCGCAGCACGTCCACATAGTGAGCGAGGTTTTCTTCAGGGAGCGTGTAAATGATGCCTTTCGAGTAGTTCGGAGACTGGCGCAACGGCACCAGGTGGTCCGTGTAACCGAGGAATCCGATTTTAACGCCTCCGACGTTCCACACATGGTACGCGGGGAACACGAGTTCGCCACGTTTGCCGTCGCCTAAATCGTGGTACATGTTGGCGCAGACCTTGGGTGCATGCAGCGACCCGAGCAGGTGCTGCATCATTTTTTTGTAGTACACGACCTCCCAGTTGCCGGGAAGGTAGAGGTCGTAGTCCAAAGCGTTTAAAATCGGAACCATGGCTTCGCCAGTCGTCTTGACCGACAGTTCGCTGCCCTGAAACATGTCGCCGGTGTCGATCAAAAAGCTGTGCTCGTGCTTGCTGCGCTCTTGCTTGAGGTAGGTCGCGAGGTGGGCGTAGCCTCCGGTTTGGCGGAACACGGATTTGCCGTCTTCCCAAAACAGTTCGTCGTGCGGGTGGATTTGGCAGTGCACGTCAGTGGTCTGAAGAATGGTCACTTCAAGGTCGCCTTTGGTGTGGTCGGCTGGGGCCTTCGTGTTTCTTTCGGCTTCGGAGCCGTGAGCGGCCAACGAAGTCAGGGGATTAAGAGCGAGGGCTCCTCCAAACAATCCTGCTTTTTTGAGGAATTCGCGGCGTTCGTTGTTCATTTCTTAGGATTCATAGCCTCGAGTTTGGCCTTAATGGGGCCGAATGGGCCGTATTTGTGTTCTGTTTCGCTGAATCCGTCGGCAAATGGGCCAAACGGATGGTCAAATGGCTTTTTGGAGATGTCGGGCCAGTCCTGGCTGATGTCTTTTTTCGGGCGTGGTTGGCTGTTGACGTAGGCAGCCACGTCCCAAGCTTCTTCATCGGTAAGGATTGGAGCGTCGTGGGATGCGCCCTGGGGCATGTTGTACTTGACATAGCCGGCGAAGTTGCTCATGCGGTAGAGACCAGCGCCGTCGTTGTAACTGAGTTTGCCCCAAAGCGGAGGGTAGGTGAATTCCTTGGTACCCTCAGCCCAAAGCCCTTGGCCGTCAGCCTGATGGCAGCTTTGGCACTGGGCTTCGTACACGAGTTTGCCCTTGGTAGGGTCAATGGCTCGGTTGAGAAATGCAGGCTTTTTGAGGCCCACGCCTTGTGGCTGTTCGCCTTTGGGCACGTCCTTGCCCAAAAAGTTGATGTAGGCCACGATTGCGTTCATTTCTGCGGAATTCGTGTCGAGCGCTTTGCCGTTGAGGCTGCGCTCAAAGCAGTCGTTTACGCGTTTAAAAATGTTTTCTACGGATCCTGAGCGGGCGCGGAATTTCGGATAGGTTGAGGCTACCGCGGAGTAGTTGTTGCCGAAGATTTTGGTCCCGGCATCAAGGTGGCAGTTTTGGCAGTTGAGCCCGTTGGTGCGGTTCTTTTCAATGATTCCCTCTGGGCCAAAGTACTTAGCAGTGTGGGCGATGAGGTCTTTGCCGTATTCGATTTGTTTTTTTTGTTCCGAATCGGCGATGCTGCTCGTCGAGGGGGCGGTCCAGTAGGCCACGGCCGGCGCAGCCGGCGTGGCCTCTGTGACGGTGGCTTCAAGTTCCGGAGCCGTAACTCGCGCCCACCACGCGCTCATCCAAGCTTTCGGTTGGGTAAATACGACTACATAAGCGAGCAGGGCAACGACAAAAAAGGAAAGAAAGACCGTGAGGTTCAAAAGTTGCCCCACGGTCTGCAGGAGCTTGGAATCCTGTTCGGGATCTTGGTTGGGATCCTGCTTCGGTTGGTTTGGTTGTGAAGCCATTGCGGTTGGGTCGCGTTCCGTTTAGTGCGGAAGCCGGTCGCGGACCTCTCCGTAGAGAAAGGTTCCGACGATTGAAAAGAAAAAGACAACGAGCATAGAGAGAACACCGTACCCGATGCTTACGACCATCGGGCCTGGGCAGGCGCCACCGAGGGCCCAACCAAGCCCAAATATGCTGCCTCCTAGAAAGTACCGATAAAATCCCTTTTCTTTTGGGGTGAAAATGATTTTTTCGCCATGAATATCGTTGATTTTGAGCTTTTTAATAAGCCACGTTCCGATTACACCAAGAACGACAGCGGTTCCGATGATTCCGTACATGTGAAATGCTTGAAAGCGAAACATTTCTTGGATTCGGTACCACGAGAAAGCCTCACTTTTGGCCATCAGGATGCCAAAAAAGATTCCGACGAGGAGGTATTTGATGAAGCGCATGTTCTAAAAGATAAAGGGGTAGAGCAGGTGGGTCATGATGAGGCCTCCGGTGAAGAATCCGATCACGGCGATAAGTGAGGGCAGTTGGAGGTCCGACAGGCCGCTAATGGCGTGGCCCGAGGTGCATCCGCCCGCGTAGCGGGTTCCGAATCCGACGAGGAGCCCTGCGACGGCGAGGATGAGGACTCCGCGGATCGTCAGCACATTCTCCCAGGCGTAGAGTTCATCGGGTTGAACTCCCGAACTTGAAGTGCTCGGTTCTCCAAAGCCCAGTGCAGCCAAGTCAGTGATCGTTGCTTGTGAAATTTGAACGGCCTCACCGTGGTTCATGTAGGTGTTGGCGAGGTAGCCTCCGATGATGGCTCCGACTAAGAAGATGAGGTTCCAGGTTTCTTTTTTCCAGTCAAAGTCAAAAAACCGAACCTTCCGGCGAGTGGCAATAGCGCAAAGGGTGCGCAGGTTGCTTGAGAATCCAAAGCTTCGCCCGAATAGGATCAGGGCAAACATGGTGACCGAAATGGCGGCTCCAGAGAACCACCATGGCCAAGGGTTGATGAGAAATTCCCACATGGTACCTACTAATTAGTCGATGAATTGTTTGACGTCTTCCCAGGTTCCGCCGTTGGTTACATTGGTGATTCCGGCCTGAGCTAAGATTGCTTTAGCCATTCCACTGCGGCTTCCGCTTCGGCAAAAAACTATAATGTGGTCCTTTCCAGAGAACTCATCAAGTCGGTCAGTTACCTCATCCAAGGGAATGTTGACGGATGCATGAACGTGTCCGGATTCAAATTCTTCGGGGGTCCGCACATCAACTAAAAAGGCGCC
>CAIJMB010000215.1 GCA_903821715.1 uncultured Flavobacteriales bacterium | reverse complement strand
CGCGACCTGAACCGTGGCCCGACCTTCGATTTGATCCAGATGTAGTGGTGGCTTTAGGACTCGCTGCCGCGGGAAGACATCCCGTGATTTTGTGGGGGCCGCCGGGGGTGGGCAAGACTGAATTTGCCCGGGCGGTGCACCTCATCCGGTCCACTGCTGAACCCAACCTTCCCTTTGTCGAACCGTCCTCGGTCTTGTCGCCGTTGCAACTGGTCGGTGCCCACGGAGCATTTTGGGCGGCGGGCAGCGGAATCCTTTTTCTTGACGAGCTCGGCGAGCGAAACCTTCGAAGCCTTGAAGTGCTTCGCAAGCCCATGGAAGCGCTCTGGAGCAGGGAAGGGGCGATGGCGCCCCAGACGATAGGAGCGACGAACCCCTGTCCGTGTGGTTTTTCGGGCCACCTGCACTTGGACTGCAGCTGCTCTGAGGGCCGAAAGGACAAGTACCTGGCGCGTTTTTCTGGACCTTTTCTCGACCGCTTTCAGATTGGGGTTCCGCTCAATGCATCAGAGCACACCATACCCGTTCCGTGGGAAGAGATGCGCTACAAGATGAAGAGGGCCGTGGAACTCCAAAAGGCAAGGGGACCCTGGCTGGGAAACGCGGGAATGCCGCTCGAAGCACTTTCTGCCTACGGCGATTTTTCGCAAGAGGCCAATGATGCTGTTCAGGAATGGCATCGAAAAAGCGGCTATGGTCTGCGATCGATGCACCATACGATGCGGGTCGCGCGCACTGCAGCTGATTGGGGTGATCGAGTGCGTGTGAATGCCCAAGACGTCTGGCTGGCAGTGTCTCTGATTCCCATGCGGCTACGGCCTACTTCCAGGTTCGGTCCTTCGGGTCCGGAGCGTTCTTTGTCCACATGAGGGGACCCTCACAGCCTTGGACTTCGATAACGACCGCAGCGGCGCTCCCAAAGTACGTGAGCATGCGCTGGCGCCAGTCTCGAAACGACTCGAGGTCAAACTGGTTGCAGCTCTGAGTGAGTACGGCAATACTGGTTCCGTCAATGACGACCACCGAGGGGTCTACATTCGGTACATTTTTGACGTCGCGACCTGGCCGTACGGCACTGTGGTCTATAAAATCAGGCAGCCAACGCTTCATCGCCCAGTTGAGGTCGTCCAGCGATTCAAATGAAAACACTTGGACGTGTACGCTCCGCTTGATGGACCTACCGAGGTTGTCTTCACTCTTTTCGCGCGCCTCCATTTTGAAGTGGGTGCGGGTAGCGGTTTCTTCAGCTTCGAGGGCACCTAAATTTTCACCATTGAGGTTGAGGGTCTTCACGACGTAGCCTTCTTTTAGGTCGGTCTGAAATCCGTGAATCCGTTGCTGGAGGTCGTTGGATTGGCCCCAAATGCTGATGGAAGCAATGGAGAGGAGTATAAAAGTTAGGGTGCGTAGCATACTGCAAACATACGCGCGGCATGATTTCGGTACTTTTGAACCCGTGAAGCACTTTGTATTTGCCCTAACCATCCTTTTGGTTTCGCCAGCACATGCCCAAATCGTCAATGTGGAGGCGATGCGCGGTGCTGCGGAATCCGACACAACTCAAGACATTCACGGTCGCGTCGATGGGGGGTTCTACCTCGGCGGAACCCAGGCCTTACTGCTTAAGCTCAACGGGTCAGTTAACATGAGTCGCAGAACCGGGGATCACGTGTGGTATGGAATCGCAAGCGCCAACTGGGCCACACGTTTGGGTAACAATCAGTTTGATTTTGAGCGCAACGGCATGCTGCACGCGCGCTACAACCGGATTTACGGTGATAAGCTCACCGCAGAATACTTCGTAGAATGGCAGAGCAATCTGCCTATGCGCATCGCGCGTCGCTTCAATGTCGGAGGTGGTCCCCGCTATACGGCCATATCGGGTCCGGGAATCAAGTTATTCATCAACCCCTTGTTGATGTACGAATACGATGTGGAATCCTTTAACGGCAAAACCGAAAACAGCCTGCGACTGAACACCTACCTTTCGCTCGACCGACAGTGGGAACAGTGGCGTTGGACCACGGTAGCCTACTATCAGCCGAGGTTTGGGCGCTTTGAAGACCTTCGCGCGATGGCCAACACCCGGCTTTCGGCGCCCCTCAGGCCTGACTTGAGCCTCGTGGTCATCGGACAATTGAACTACGATGCCTATCCGGCGGGAACCGACGTACCTCAGTTCACGTTATACAGTACAACGGGCCTGAGTTGGAAGTTTTAACTGACACGGCACGTTGTTTGGTCAACACGGCGCCATGGCACACACTAAAGCAAACGAAGCATTCAAAAGGCTATTCTCACTCCTGAAGTGGGATCAAAAGGACATCTTTCGAATCTTGTCATTTGCCGTGCTCAGCGGAGCATTCAGTTTGATGCTCCCCCTAGGGGTTCAAGCGCTGATAGGTCAACTCATGGGCGGACGCCTGTCGTCCACATGGTTGATTTTAACCTTTTTGGTCGTAGTGTCGAGCTTCCTCATGGGGATTTTTGGTCTCTTTCAAATGCGCCTCTCAGAGTGGGTCCAGCAGCGACTTTTTGTGCGCAGCGCATCCTACTTTTTGGCTGCAATGCCCAAAGAAGTTGCCGAGGGGGAGCGTAGGTACTGGTACGAGCGCGTCCACCGTTTTTTTGATACGATCACGATTCAAAAGGAACTGCCCAAGATTTTGGTGACCTCTTCGGCAGCCTTGCTGCAGTTGGTTTTTGGATTCTTACTGTTGCTCCTCTACGATTTTTCATTTGTAGCGGTTTCGTTCATGATTTTGGCCATTGCTGCGGTGATGCTTCGCGTCGGATTTACACGCGGACTTGGGTACAGCATTGACGAAAGTTCCGATAAGTACCAGGTCGTGCGTGAACTCGAAGAGTTTGCCCAGCGTCGCGCCAAAGAAGGAGCATTTGCCGAGCCGCCCTACCGTCAAGTCACGCACCAGCTGACTGAATACCTAAAGAATCGTCGCGACCACTTTAAGATTCTGTACCGAATGAACGGAATCATGGTCGGTCTGCGCCTCGCACTCACGGCCCTTTTGCTGATTGCGGGCGGATGGCTCGTGGTCGACCGTAGCGTGTCGATCGGCCAATTCGTTGCGGTCGAAATCATCTTTTTGACGATTCTCACCAGCCTCGAAAAAATTGTTGCCAGTGCTGAGGCGCTTTTTGACATGCTAACGTCCATCACCAAGTTGGATAAGGCATTTTGGACGGAGTGGTCCGAGCACAGTACGTTTAGTGACTTTGACATCCAAAACTCAGACGTTCCGGCGGAGTTGCGCGAACTCTACCTCCAGACGCGCGCCACAGACCAGTGGGTCAAGCCCCGCCGTTGGATTATTGCTGTTTCAGTGTTTATCGTGCTCGCCTTCTTTTTGCCATGGACCCAAACGGTGGCCACCGAAGGAAGCCTCGTGTTTGATGACCCGATGGACCGCATGATGCCCCTCGCAATGGCCGAGGATGGGCGACTCGCATCGTGGCAGGTTCGCGAAGGGGATCAGGTCCGCAAGGGCGATACACTCGCACTGCTCGAAGAGACCAAGACCGAGTACATGGATCCCAATGTGCTCAGCAATACCGAATTAGGTCGCGACGCAAAGTCTGATGCGGTAGTAGGCTACCGATCCAAGATTCTGGCCCTCGACGAGCAAATTCTGCAGGCGCAGCGGGCGATGCCCCTTCAAATCGCGGCAGCATGGCGCAAGGTGAGCGCAGACAGTGCTAAGTACCAAGCGGCCAAGCTAGAGGCTAAGTTTACCAAACTTCAAGCACAGCGTGCAGACAGCCTGTTTCAATGGGGAGCCCTTTCTCGCCTCGAGTGGGAACAGCGCCAGACCAAAGCACAAGAGGCTGCGTCCAGAGCTGAGTTCACCATGCAAGATTGGCAGTCTTCACGGCTCAATGCGCGCAGTAAAGCGGCGGAATGGAGAGAGAAGGTTGCCAAGCTTCAAAGCGATCGCGCCACAGCTGCAGCTGACCTAGCGTCAGCCCAAGAGGGGCTCGCCGACGCCGACATCAAAGTGGGCGGAATCCAGCGCCGCCAATCTAACAGGGCTTTGGTTGCTCCACGCGATGGATTTGTAGTGCAGCTGAGCTACGTTGCACCGGGTGCTTCGGTCAAAAAGGACCAACCGCTGCTCTTTTTGGCTCCTGAAGGGGCACCGGTGGTGGTGATGACGAAGGTTCATCCGTTCGACATCCCGTTGCTCAGCATCGGAGATTCCGCGCTGTGTGCCCTCGACGGTTGGCCCATATTGCAAATTCCTGGTTGGCCGCGATCGAGCGTCGGATTGTTCGCGGGCAAAATCCGCTACATCGCCTCTCAGGCTGATGCGGACGGGCTGTTTGCAGTCGTTTTGGAGCCCACCGAGGACTGGCCGACGAATGCGCGTCCTGGAACAACCGTGCACGCCACGCTGCTACTCAACGACGTTCCATTGTGGTACGAGCTTTGGCGTCAGTTTAACGGATTCCCGGCCAATGGCCCGGGTGAAAAGTCCAGCAAAAATACAGCTTCCAAGTAATGCGTGCGCTGTTGCTTTGGTTGATTGCGGTTCCGGCGATGGCGCAAACCATGGCCTGGAGCGAGTTTGTCGCCATGGCGGTGGAACGCGCTCAAGATGTGCGCGTCGCTGAAGCCAAGGTCGCTGAGGCGCGTGCTCAACGTATGGCGGCCTTCGCCGCCTTTGAGCCCAGAGTCAATCTTTCGAGCGAAGGCAAGGACTACGGCAACGACCTGCAGTACCGCTTGGATCGTGCTGAGGCGCGTGTGGGGCTTCCCGGCGGAATCGACCTCGTAGGTGGTGCCAACCAAAGCACCGGTGCCTTCATCAACCCCGAACGGCTCACGCCTTCCGAGGGCCTCGTCAATTTGGGAATCTCTGCTCCATTGGGCGGTGCACTTATTTTTAGTGACCGCCAGTACGAGTGGGGAGCAAGTTCTCGAAATCTAGAAATCGCCGAGTCCCAACTCGACCGCACCGAGCGTAGGGCCATTTTAAACGCGGTAAAAGTCTACACCTTTTGGCAGGCGCAATCTGAAGTGCAGGGAGCTGTGAATGAAGCCCTCGCGGTCGCAGCGGAGCGGTTGCGCTTGGTTCGCGAAGCTTTTCGCCTCGGAGAGCGCAGCGAAATGGACACACTTGAGGCCTACCTGTCGTGGGTGGACCGCAGAGCGGACGCCGCCAAGCAGGCCAACTACACCGCGGGCGCCATTGCGGAGGTAGAACAACTTCTCCGCGGAGCTGACACCACAGGCGTCAACCTCGCAGGGGTGAAGCCACAGCCGCTTCCGGTCGTCCTTGGAACTTCACGGCTAGAAGCACGTAGCATTCCTGAATTGGAGATGGTGAATTCCGCCCTTCGCCGCGAACGCCTTGCCACCACGACTGCATGGGCGCAGTGGCTGCCGGCTCCGTACGTGGACTACCGCATGCTGCAGTGGGGCGGAAGCGCCTGGAATCCCGAAGCCGTGCAGTGGAAGGTAGGCCTTACGGTGCCCCTGTTCAACCAGAGGGCCCGCGCAGAGCTGGCCGGAGCGCAAGCGCGCCTTCGCGCTGCCCAGGCCAATGCTACGGCAACTCAGAACCAGTTTGACGTAGTTCGCGTCCAGCTTGATCAACAGGTGCAGGCACTAGATTCCGAACTCAAGGCACTTACGGCCTCTGAATCAGCTGCCTACGCGCTGCTTCAGCAGGAACGCCGGCGTTTTGCCCTCGGAGAGAGCACCATGTTCATTTTGGCAAGCCGCGAAACCAAGTACCTCGAGGCCGTCCAGAAGCGAACCCTGACCTCAGCCAAGCTTCAGTCCCTTGAGGCGGAGCGCCGACTGCTGACCAGTCCGTCCCTGTAGGCCGCCAAGGCGTCGGCGACTACAAAACTGGATCCGCCCACATAAATCGCCCTAAATCCGTCGGCTTTCGCGCGGTTGATCGCATCGGCGACTGAATTACATTCCACCACTTGCCGTTCGGCAGCACGAAGTCGCTGGGCCCATTCCTCGACGGGTAACGCCCGTGGAATCGATGGTGCGCAGGCATAAATCGTGCACGCTTGCGGAATGAGTGCCACCATTTCGTCGGTGTCTTTGTCGCTGACGACCCCCAGCACCATAGCGGAATTCAGTCCAGTACGCACCCGGTTCCACTGCTTCATCACCGGAATCCACCCGTGCGCGTTGTGCGCGGAATCGGCCACGACGAGGGGATTCCCTTCTTCGAGCACGTCCCACCGCCCGCGAAGCCCCGTATTGGCAACCACCCGAAGGAGTCCCCGCCGAATCTGGTGGTCGTGAATGTTGGGCTTGGCAACTCGGGCAGCCATAATCGCGGTGCGCGCGTTGCTCACTTGGTAGTCGCCCTGAAGATCCGTGGGAAAAACTTCGTCGTACCGCCCAATCGGGTACACATAGCACCGATCAAGCGAGGCTGCCACTTCGTTAAATACGGGCATGATTTCGGAGTCGGATTCGCCGACGATGGCCATGACCTTGGGCTTGAAAATTCCGGCCTTTTCGCGGGCAATGCTGGCACGGTCCGGACCCAAAAAGGCCATGTGGTCGAGGCCGACGCTCGTCACTACCGACACGAGTGGGGTGATGACGTTGGTAGAGTCGAGGCGTCCGCCCATGCCTACCTCGATGATGGCTATGTCGACTTTGGCGTCGCGAAAGGCGGCAAAGGCCATTCCAACCGTAGCCTCAAAAAAACTCAACTCGAGCTCAATAATGTCGGCACGGTGGGCATCGACGAAGTCGGCTACCCAGCGCTCGGGAACGAGGCGTCCGCCCACCCGAAAGCGTTCGCGCAAATCGAGCATGTGGGGCGAGGTGTGCAGGCCGACCACCTTTCCTGTTTCGTGAAAGATACTGGCAAGCATGTGGCAGGTGGAACCCTTACCGTTGGTTCCGGCCACATGGATGCAGGGGTAGGCGAGCTGGGGATTGCCGAGCCGCTCTAGCCAGTTCACCGTTTTGCTCAGATCGAGGCGGTAGGTAGCGGGGGTTCCTCCCTGCCGCTGAAACATGGGTAACCGCTGGACGAGCCAGTCGCAGGCTTCGTCAAAACGGTTCATGACTTAGGTCCGCTGGAAGTTGTAGCGGATGGTTCCGACCTGCAGCTCAAGGGCTGAGGCATCGCCCTGCCATCGGGTTTTAAGTGCGGCTTCTTCGGCCCGACGAATCAGACATTCTTCTGAAGTAGTGGATCCTTTCTGGCCTTGGCCGTCAGCACGCTTTACCACTCCGTTGCGGTCAACGTACACCTTTACTACCACGATTCCCTCCCCATCGCAATCGTAGCGTGGCTTGGGTCGGTCGAGAGCAGAACGGGTGCCTAATTGGTAGTTTCCGCCACCTGAACCACCAGTTCCATTGCCATCCCCTGATCCGTTGGGGGAACCTTGGTCGCCTCCGCCCTTGGTGTTGCCTTGTCCGCTTCCCGTTCCGCCGGCGGTTCCGCCGGGCTTGCCGAAGCCTTTCAGTCGGTCAGACAGTGCATTGGATGGTTTGGGCGCTTCTTCGGTGGGTTTGGTCGTCGGTTTTTCGGTCGTCGGTTTTTTGGGTTGTTCGGCCGCGACCGAAGGGGCATCGACTAAATCTTGCGTTACTACTTCGGATTCAGAGGCGGTGGGCTGACTTGAAGCAGGCGCATCGCTGCCCTCAGGAGCAGCGACGTCGTTCCCAGCGCCATCAAGCGAATTGCCGAAACTTACGGGGATTCCGTATTCAGGAGGCGGATTTTGGTAGGTCAATCCAAAAAACGCGAAGAGCACGAGAAGTACTGCATGCACTGAAAACGTAGTTACCAGTGCTTTTTGACGATCTTTTTTATCGTGCTGCGCGCTCATGATTCAGGTTCAACGCGGGTCAGTCGCCAACACAAGTTTAAGACGGTTGCGGTATGCGATGTCCATGATGCGCACCGTTTCGCCAGTGGGAACTGACTCGTCGGCCCTTAAGATCACTACCATTTCTGGATCTTGACTAGCCAGAGAAAGGAGCTGCATTTCAACTTGATCCATGGCGACTACCGTCTCGTTGACGCTCACGTTCAAATCCTTATCAATCGTCACGGTAATCGATGCTTTATTGACACTTTGAGCTTTGCTCTTAGGCAAAATGACATCTAGAGCGCTGCTCGTTACGAGGGTAGAGGTAAGCATGAAAAAGATCAAGAGCAGAAACACGAGGTCCGTCATGGACGACATGCTGAACTCGGCGCTAACCTTGCTGCGGCTTTTGAGGTTCATGGCTTAGATCGGTTCGTGGAGGAGGTCCAGAAATTCGGTCGCACTGACTTCCATTTTGTAAATCACCGATTCGACACGCATCACCAAGTAGTTGTATGCGAAGTAGGCAATGATTCCGACGATAAGGCCGGCCACAGTAGTTGTGAGCGCCACATAGATGCCCTCGGCGAGCATGTCTACTTGCACCCCCGCGCCGGCATTGGCCATTTCGCGAAATGAAAGGATCATTCCAATGACGGTTCCGAGGAATCCGATCATCGGAGCGCCACCGGCAATCGTAGCTAGATAGGGCATGTTGCGCTCGAGTTGCTGAATCTCAAGTTTGCCTTGGTTTTCAATCGACGCTGAAATGTCTGAAAGGGGTTTGCCGATTCGCTTAATCCCCTTGGCAATCATGCGAGCCACAGGAGTGTCGCTTCGTTCGCACGTGTTAAGGGCAGACTGCATATTGCCCGCGGCAATGAAATCTTTGATGTCGCGCATGAATTTATCATCCAGTTTGCTCGCGCGCTTGATTGCGGACCACCGGTCCACAAAGATGTACACCATGAGCACCGAAAGTACGAGCATGGATCCCATAATGATTTGACCTCCAATTCCTCCTGAAAACATGAGGTCAATGATGGTCATTGTTTGTTCAGTCGCAACGGGTTCCGTTGGCACCGCAGCAGGAGTAGCTTCTGCTGGCATTTCGATTTGAAGAAAAGGCAAATTCATAGAGCACTAAATTCCGAAGACTTCGAAACAAATTCAGTGCCGAAGTCGTCAAGTTATCAACCGAAGATAATCCAACGTTGGATGGCGTACACCGCAATGCCGGCAAAGTAGCCGAGCAGAGCTAGAAACGAGATTCGCTTGAGGTACCATCCAAACGGAATCTTCTCAAGGCCCATGACTGCAACCCCGGCTGCGGAGCCGATAATGAGAACCGACCCACCGGTACCCGCCGTTAATGCGAGAAACTTCCAAAAGAATTCGTCTTGAGCGAAGAAGGTTCCGGGAACGGTATCGTACATGCCCATGGCGGCCGCAACAAGGGGAACGTTGTCGATAATGGCGCTGAGTAGACCAATGATGCCTCCCACCAGGTAGACTCCCATCTCGGTCGTGGTGTCAAATGCGGAGTCGAGTCCACCGGCAAGGTCCTTCAGTTGACCTGCCGTTTGAAGGCTGGCGACCGCAAGTAAGATTCCGAGAAAGAAAAGTACCGATGGTGTGTCAATGCGGCGAATCACGCCCAAAATTCCGAGTTCGCTGCGCACAGAATCATTTTTTCGACGGTGCATCAAGTCGGTAACGACCCACAATACTCCCAGGCTGAGCATCATACCCATAAAAGGAGGCAGGTGGGTGACTGTTTTAAAGATGGGTACAAAGAGCAGTCCTCCGATTCCAACTAACAATGCGCGCATTTTATCTTGGGAACTAACTACGGCATGGTGCCCACTGTGTTGCACTACTTCGGGACGCTCGATACTGCCTTTGAGCGTAAATGATAGGTAGATAAGAGGAGCGAGCAGAACGGCCACGGCGGGTAAAAAAATGAACGAAATCAAGTTTCCGGTCGAAACGAACCCTCCGATCCAAAGCATCGTGGTGGTGACGTCACCGATGGGAGACCAAGCCCCGCCTGCGTTGGCCGCGATAATCACGATTCCGCCGAAGATCCAGCGCATTTGCTGGTCTTTAATGAGTTTGCGAATGAGCGAAACCATGACAATGGCAGTAGTTAGGTTGTCGAGAACAGATGACAAAAAGAAGGTGAGCCAAGCAAGAATCCAGAGTAATACGACTGATTTGTCGGTTTTGATTCGATCCGTAATTACTGAAAACCCTTGGTGGGCGTCGACTACTTCGACGATGGTCATAGCCCCGAGTAAAAAGAAAAGGATCGATGCGATTTCACTCACGTGCTCTAGCAGGTGGTGCTCGGCATCGTGAATGTCGGCTCCGCTGAGTATGTAGACCGCCCAAAGGACGACGCCGGTGATGAGTGCGGACGCCGCTTTGTCGATTTTAATGGTATGCTCGAAGGCGATGGCGGCGTAGCCGAGCACAAAAATCGCAATCATTAGGGTGTACATGGGGTGGAGTTTAATTGGGTCCCAATTTAGGGGCTAATGGTTAAGTTTTTGAGTGACTTAGGTTAGGTTTTATCGAATTTGCCAAACACTGTGCCGTCGCATCCGTCATTCTGACCTCCGGCATAGCTTGCGAGGACATTTGGTTCGTTGCGCAAACGCAGCAGCCCCAGATAAGCGAAGGCGAGGGCTTCTTTGGATTCGAGGATGTCGTCAGGGGCAACCATCCAATGCCATTCGGGGGCGATTTGGCACAGTTGGCGCACGAGGTGGGCGTTGCGGGCCCCACCGCCGCTGAGTAGGGCCTTGCCGTGTGGGGCATGTGCCGTTCTGAGGCCGTGGACGATGGACCAAGCGATGTGTGCCGAGGCCGTGGCCAAGGCGTCTTCGGTGCGCTGGGGGCGGGCGGAATTGAAGACGGGCCAAAATTCGCGTTCCATCCACTCTCGGCCGAGGCTTTTGGGGAAGGGGGCGGAATAGTAGTTGAGTTGGCTGAGATTGGCTGAGATTGGCTCGTTGGCTCGTTGGCTGAGATGAGCTGAGATTGGCTCGTTAGCTGAAATTGGTTGGGATTGGCTCGTTGGCTGTTGGCTAGTTTGTGGGTTAGCCAACGAGCTAGTCGCCAGCGAGCTCGAAGCTAACGAGCTAGAAGCTACGCGGCCTCTGGCCGCGTGCTGTCCTTCGGGATCGTAGTCCAGCCCCAGTTCGCCAGCGAGGGGGTTGAGGAGCCCGTTGCAGGGGCCGAGGTCGCCGGCGCGGCGAAGCCCGCCGGCGTCGGTCCATGAGGCGTTCGAGAAGCCACCGAGGTTGACGCAGACGGCGAAGTCGGCGAAGAGGTCTCGGTCGGCGAGGGGGACTAGCGGCGCGCCTTGGCCGCCGCGGGCTACGCTGCCACTACGAAAGTCTCCCACGACTGGGATGGGACTTGAGGCGAATACCAAGGCCTCGTGGCCGATTTGCACGGTAATTCCGCGCGATGGATCGTGCTCGACGGTGTGGCCGTGGTGTGCGACGGCGTGGGCCGCAAAGTGGTGGCGGGATCCAAACGCCAGCCACTGGTCTTGGCACCAGGAGGCGAAGTCGAGGCTGATTTGGGTGCGCAGGGCCCCGCGGTCGCTGTATGCGGCGGCCAAGCGTTCGGGCCAGTGGGTTCCGCGGTACGAAACAGTTTCGAATGCTCGAATTCGGTACGTCCAACGGTCACCTGAGCGTTTGAATTCCGCAGCGCATAAGTCAAGACCGTCCAGCGACGTGCCTGACATGGCGCCGATGAGGCGAAAGGGTCCGTTTTGAGTCCAAATTGGCTGATCCACCGAACAAAGGTGGGGCTTGCGAGTGTTATTTTTGCCGCATCAACCTTTGACATTATGCATTTTCAGCTTACCGAGGAACACCTCATGATCCAGCAAGCGGCGCGCGACTTCGCGCAGACCGAATTGCTACCTGGCGTAATTGAGCGCGACGACCACCAAAAGTTTCCGGCCGACGGCATTCGCAAGATGGGCGAGCTTGGTCTGATGGGAATGATGGTTTCGCCTGAGTACCACGGCAGCGGAATGGATACCATCTCGTACGTGCTGGCCATGGAGGAGATTTCAAAGATTGACGCCTCGGCTTCGGTGTGCATGAGCGTGAACAACTCGCTAGTGTGCTGGGGCCTTGAGAAGTTCGGTACCCCCGAGCAGAAAGAGAAGTACCTCAAGCGCTTGGCGACCGGTGAGATGATCGGCGCATTTTGCTTGAGCGAGCCCGAGGCGGGTTCTGACGCGACGTCTCAAAAGACGACGGCCATCGACATGGGCGACCACTACCTTTTGAACGGAACCAAGAACTGGATTACCAACGGAAATTCCGCCAGCGTGTACCTAGTAATTGCGCAGACGGATGTGGCCAAGGGCCACCGCGGTATCAATGTCTTGATCGTCGAAAAGGGTATGCCCGGATTTATCGTCGGCAAGAAAGAGGACAAGATGGGCATTCGCGGCAGCGACACCCATTCGCTCATGTTTACGGACGTGAAGGTTCCGAAAGAAAACCGCATCGGCGAAGACGGATTTGGATTCAAGTTCGCGATGAAGACGCTGAGCGGAGGCCGTATCGGTATTGCCGCCCAGGCACTGGGAATCGCGAGCGGCGCCCTCGAACTCGCGGCGAAGTATGCTACCGAGCGCAAGTCGTTCGGAAAGCCGATCGGCGAGCACCAAGGTGTCGCGTTCAAGTTGGCCGACATGGCCACCAAGATTGAAGCGGCCCGCCTGCTTGTTCTGAAGTCTGCGTGGCTGAAGGACCAAGGCCTGCCGTTCGACAAAGAGTCGGCGATGGCCAAGCTCTACGCGTCTGAGGTTGCTATGGAAGCCACGACCGAGGCGGTACAGATTCACGGCGGATACGGATACGTGAAGGAGTACCACGTCGAGCGACTGATGCGCGACGCCAAAATCACTCAGATTTACGAGGGCACCAGCGAAATCCAGCGAATCGTGATTTCGCGGGCGGTGCTCAACGAAGCGGCCGGTATCTAGCTACTCGCGAGATTATCGCAAAAGAAAACCCCGAGCGCGAGCTCGGGGTTTTTTCGTTGGTAGCGGGGGGCTACTTACTTCTTGGCGGGGACCTCTTCGCTGGCTTCGGGCTTGGGAAGCTTGTTGAGGTACTCGGCGAGTTTTGACGTGTAGTCAAGGGCTTCGCTGCCGTAGAGCACGTTGGTTTCGTATATGAGAACGAGGTCGATTTGCTCTTCGCCTTTCATTGCTTCGATAGCCTTGTCAACTTGTTCTTTCACGACTTCGTTAATGGACTGTTCCATTTGCTGAAGTTCGCCGCTCTTTTGCTGCTCCATCATCTGGTAGCTGCTCTGGATGCGCTGAAAATCCATCTGGGCGCGCTCGAGTTCTACTTTGCTGAGGCCCGGGGCGGCGCGCTGGAGCACGTCGTATTCGGCCTGCAGGTTTTGCTGACCGCGGACGAGTTCGGCTTCAGCCTTGGCTGCTGCGGCCTCGAATTCCTTCGACATTTCTTTGTGGTAGTCGTACATCTGAACGAGGCTGTCCAAGCGAACGTACACGATGCGCGCGCCGCCTTCGGCGACGGGGGCGGAACCGCCAGACTGGCAAGACACCGCGCCAACGGCGAGCAGGGCCGCGGCAGATAGGGCAATTATTTTTTTCATGGCCGTGAAGGTAGGATTAAAAATGTTCGGCTGCGACGCGGTCAATTAAGGAATCGTCGGCCAGTGCGGGAAGGGTCACGCGCAAACCAGAACTGCGCTCGAGTTCACGTCGAATGGCGGTCAGCGCTTCGGCGTTGCGGGCCCAGGCGCGGCGCGCGATTCCGTTGTTGACGTCGTAAAAGAGCATGCGCTCGAGCTTGGTGTCGGCCTCAGAACTACCGTCCAGCAGCATTCCGAATCCGCCGTTGATGACCTCGCCCCAGCCCACGCCGCCCCCGTTGTGTAGCGAAACCCAGGTCGCCCCGCGGAAGCTGTCACCGATGGCGTTGTGCACCGCCATGTCTGCGGTGAAGCGCGACCCGTCGTAAATGTTTGAGGTTTCGCGGTAGGGAGAGTCGGTTCCACTCACGTCATGGTGGTCGCGACCGAGGACCACAGGCCCCAATTCGCCCCGGCCGATGGCCTGGTTGAAGGCCCGAGCAATGGCGATGCGGCCCACGCTGTCGGCGTAGAGTATACGGGCTTGCGAACCCACCACGAGGCGGTTCTGCTCGGCCTGCTCGATCCAGCGCAGGTTGTCTTCCATCTGAAGGCGAATGTCGTCAGGGGCTTCGGCGGCCAAGGCGCGCAGCACGTCGGCGGCGATTCGGTCGGTGGTGCGCAGGTCGTCGGCGGAGCCGCTGGCACAGACCCAGCGGAACGGGCCAAAACCGTAGTCGAAGCACATCGGTCCGAGGATGTCCTGTACGTAGCTCGGGTAGGCGAAGTCAAGGCCGTTTTCGGCGATGACGTCGGCTCCGGCGCGGCTGGATTCGAGCAAAAACGCGTTTCCGTAATCAAAAAAGTACATGCCTCGGGCGTGCAGCGTGTTGATGGCGGCGACGTGGCGGCGCAACGTGGCCTGAACCTCGGTGCGGAAGCGCTCCGGGTCCTCAGCCATGAGTCGGTTGGATTCGTCGTAGCTGTAGCCTTGGGGGTAGTAGCCTCCGGCCCACGGGTTGTGCAGCGAAGTTTGGTCAGAACCCAGGTCGACGTGGACGTTGCGGGCGACCATTCGCTCCCAAAGATCCACGGTGTTTCCGACAAATGCGATCGAAGTATTGCCCTGCACGGCTTGCGCGGCCAGTGCGAGGTCAATGGCCTCGTCGGCCGAGTAGGTGAGTCGGTCGACCCAGCCCTGGGCGTGGCGCTTTTCGGCAGCAGCGGCGTTGATTTCGCTCGTGATGCTGACTAGGCCGGCGATCGAGGCGGCCTTGGGTTGCGCGCCGCTCATCCCGCCCAGTCCGGCGGTTACAAACAGCTTGCCCTCGAGCGGGCCTTTGGTGAACTTGCGGGCCGCGTTCATGACGGTGATGGTGGTTCCGTGCACGATGCCTTGCGGGCCGATGTACATGTAGCTGCCGGCAGTCATCTGGCCGTACTGGCTGACGCCGAGGGCGTTAAACTTCTCCCAGTCGTCGGGCTTAGAGTAGTTGGGGATGACCATTCCGTTGGTCACCACCACGCGCGGAGCCTGCGGCGACGACGGGAACAGCCCCTGGGGATGCCCCGAATGCATGTGCAGCGTTTGGTCCTCGGTCATGGTGGCGAGGTACTGCATCGTCAGCAGGTACTGCGCCCAGTTTTGAAAGACGGCACCGTTGCCGCCGTAGGTGATAAGCTCGTGCGGATGCTGCGCCACCGCTGGGTCTAGGTTGTTTTGGATCATCAGCATGATGGCTGCCGCTTGGGGCGTGCGGGCAGGGTATTCGCCAATCGGCCGGGCGTGCATCGCATAGGTCGGGCGAAAGCGGTGCATGTAAATGCGTCCGTAGCGGCGTAGTTCGTCAGCGAATTCAGGTGCCAAAACCTCGTGGTGGCGGGGCTCAACGTAGCGGAGCGCGTTGCGCAGCGCCAACTTTTTTTCGTCCGCGCTCAAAATGTCCTTGCGCACCGGGGCGTGCGAAACCGAGGGGTCAATTCCGGGATGGGCGGGGAGCTCGGCCGGAATTCCGGCTAAAATGGATTCAGCGAAGGATTGCATGGCGCAAAGGTCGGATAAAACGCCCTTTGGGGAATGCACGGAATCCGCATCCCCATGGCCTAGGTGCTGCGCTTCACAGTGAATTCAACGTGTGCGGATCTGCTTACTGGGCTGATTGGGGTTGAGCATCTTCGGTGCTTTGATCGGGCACCGAAGCGGTTCGCGTGAGCCAGGGCTTCCAGGTAAGGGTCCAGCGAGCGGTTTCGCCGTCGTCTTCGCGCAGTGTCCACAGATCGCCACCTTGGCCGCGAAGCAGTTCCGCTTGAATGAAATCGCCTTCAAATGCGACCGGTTCGAGTCGGAATGCTACGCTACGGTCAAAGCGCAGTGTGTCGTCGGTACTAACCCAAGTCGATCCGTACGACTTTGTGTACGCGTACTGTGGGTAGCTCGATGTCCAGCGGTCGTGCACTGAGTCAAGTGGCATCCAGTGCGCGAGTGCCTGGCTGCTGTCGCTCCACGTTTGCCACGAGGCCATGATAAAGGGCTGGCGGCGCACGTAGGTCTTCCAGACGCCTTGACCCGACCCAAGTGTTTCGAGTTCCCGCTCGTCGTCGGCAAAACGGACGGCGTTTCCGCCCACAGAGATAGTGGCCGAATCCACGGGAGGCAACAGGACGGTTCCGCCCTCACGAATGGGGCTGGCGAGGCTGTCCGGGTATTCGTATTCGGAACTCGTTAGGGTGCGCCGACCGTTCCATGTAAAACTCAATGCGGCAGGTGCGCCAAACTGCTGGGCGGCGTCGGAACTCAGGGCCATTCCACCCTCGGGAAGAAGGTCCAGGAGTGCGCGTCCTGAGCTGTCTACCTCTTCTGAGTTTTTGGCGCGGCGAAGCACTTCTTCAGTAAGCAATTCAGAGGTAGCGATCCACACATAGGCGTCGGTGCGCGCAGCGGCCCACCCGTCGCCTTCGTACAAGCTGGTTCCGTTGTAGTTCCGCACTTCGTACGGCTGGCGAAGCAGCGCCGGCTGCCAGAGGCCACTGGGCATAGCGAGCATCCAGGCGGAATTGAATTCGCCAATTCGGTGCCGGCTTAGAAGGGCACGGCCCTCGGGCCACTTGGTGAGTGCCGAATGCAGGACGTTTAGGTCTTCAAATCCTTCGAGGCTGTCGAGCAATCCGGACTGGCGGCTTGCGGTGGCCATGGACGGAACATCGACCAGCCATGTGGTATTGGCGGCGAGGGCTCCCGCCATGGGGTGTGCACCTTGAGGTTCGGTGGCGCAGCTCAGGGCGAGTGCAGCCGCAAAGGCTAGGGTGAGGATTCGGTTCACAGGTCGATTTGGAGTTGGCGTGGTTTCCATGCAAAACTACGTCGGTGCCAGGGGCTGGGGCCATGTGCCTCAATGGCCGCGCGGTGGCCCGGACTGGGGTATCCCATGTTGCGGTCCCAGCCGTAGTGCGGAAACTCTTCGTGCAGCGCCGTCATCAGGCGGTCGCGTTCGGTTTTGGCAAAGATGGATGCCGCTGAAATCGCTTGAAACCGTGCGTCTCCTTTGATTTCGCAGCGATGTGCAATGCCGTCAAACGGCTTAAAGCGGTTGCCGTCCACGAGCAAGAGGGTTGGGGCTGGCTGCAGCTGCGCGATGGCGCGGTGCATGGCCAAGTAGGTGGCCTGTAGGATGTTGACTTCGTCGATTTCGGCCGGACTCGCGCTACCAACTGCCCAGTGTCTTGCAGGCAGAAGAGATTCGAGCTCGATGCGCAAGGATTCGCGCTGGCGGTGGCTGAGCTTCTTGGAGTCGGTGAGGCCCTCAACCCGGTAGTCGTCGGACCACAGCACGGCAGCAGCCACGACGGGTCCCGCCAATGGGCCCCGGCCTGCTTCGTCGATTCCGGCGATCCGAATCATCGGGCTGGGCGAAGGGTTTCGAGTGCAGCACGCGCCGTAGTGGCGCTCGCGTCCCAGGTAAACAAGGTGGCGCGACGTAGGCCGCGGTCGATCCATTCCTGGCGGTCTTCGGTGGCTGCGCGGTACAAAAGGTCGGCCCAAGCCGCCACATCATCGGGAGCAGCGTAGCGCGCGGCGTCACCCGCAATTTCGGGCATGCAGCTCACGTTGCTGCTGAGCACGGGGCATCCCGAGGCCATGGCTTCGACCAACGGAATTCCGAAGCCTTCAAAGCGCGAAGGAAAGCAAAAGGCCACAGCCCCCGAATACACGGCATTGAGGTCGCTGCCCTCGACTCGGCCCACCCAGCGCACGCTGGATCCGGCGCTCCGCGCCAAGGTTTCGAGTTCTGTGTCGCGGTGCAGCGGATTGCCCACGAGGACGAGCTGCTCGGGGCGTTCCGGGTGGCGCGTTTGAAACGTTTGAAATGCGCGAATCAGGGTCGCCACGTTTTTGCGCGGGGTGAATGCCCCCACAAACAAAAAGTAGGGATTGCCGCCGGCCCAGCGCTGCTGCGCGGCGGCGGTTCCGCCCTGAATCAGAGCAAAATGCTGCTGGGGCGCGTTCGGAGTCACGGTAATGCGCTCAGGATCTACAGAATACGTCGCCACGAGGTCTGCCTTTGACGTCTCTGAAACCGTGAACAGGTGGTCGGCTTCGGCGGCTCCGCGCGCGACCACGCTTCGGTAGTACTGACCCACCCGCGGCGGAATGCCCTCCGGCTGGTGCACAAAATTCAAGTCGTGAATGGTAGTCACCATCGGAAGCGAGCTCAGTCCCACGCGTTTCAATGCCGTACGCGAGGGGAGCAGTCCGTCGGGCGACCAATACGCGTCGGCCTTGATCCGGCGAAGGGCCCAGGGGACGGAGCGCTCGTTCCACAGCTTCCACAGCCAGGGGTGGCGCGCCGGCAAACCCACGACGTGCGTGACGGATCCGGGGTAGTCAAAGTCCTCGACGTCGCGGTCAAAAAAAAGATGAACTTCCCAGCTGGGGGTAGTGCACAACCGTTCCAGCAGCCGGTGGCTGTACCATCCCGTGCCCTCGAGCGCCCCGGGCAGTAGCCATCGGGCGTTCACAGCAAGGCGAAAGGGTCGGGGGTCGCGGGGCATCCCGCCAAAAGTATGACCTTTGCGCCATGCCGTATTCATGGTCAGCTCTTTCGGAATCGTGGCAGCGCCTTCTGCGCCGTTCTACACTGGTGCTCGCGCTCAAAGTTGCGGGTGCCCTTGCCGGCTACGGATTCGTCTATGTGGCTCTTCGCCGTTTGGGCGCCGGGAACTATGGTTATTTTGAGCTGGCCTTTACGGTTCTGAGCATTCTGTCGGTGGTCGCCAAGTGGGGCTTGGACGGGCTGCTCTTGCGCGAAATTCCAGCCCGAACCGCATACGCGGCTCGTGAGGTCACCCGCCAAGCGTTGTGGGCATCGCTGCTCGGATCTCTAGTTCTTGCCGGCGCCTTGTCGCTTGCGGCGCCGTGGTTGGCGTCGGCCTACGGAGGGTTTACCGACCTGTGGCGGGCAACCGCCGTCGTGCTGCCGCTTTGGACGCTGGTTCAGGTTTGGTCTGAGGTGCGCCGTGCGCAGCACCGCTACCTCGGATTTGGCCTACTTCAAAGCAGCATTTTGCTCGGATTGGTGGCTGCAGCGATGGCACTTCTGCCGTGGTTTTCTACCGTGGAGCGGGTACTCTGGGGGCTTGCTGCCTCTGCGGCTCTGTTTTTGGGTCGCGGATGGCTCGATGTACGACCGAGTTCACTGCGAAGCCTGTGGGCCTTTCGCGGTCCGGCCACCGCAATGTTTCTCACCGGAACCCTTTTTATGGTCATGACCTGGACCGACACCCTTATGCTGGGCTATTTTTTAACACCCGAAGACGTCGGCGCATACCGCGTGGCCTTTAAAATCGGAACCCTCATCACCTTCGTACAATTCGCCGTCAATGCCTCGCTGGGTCCAAGGATTTCTGAACTGTGGTCCCGTGGTGAACGCGCAGAGCTCCAGCGTGAAGTCCGGCGCGTGGCCCTTCTTAATTCCGCCTTGGGTCTACCTGCCTTTGTCGGAATCATGGTCCTTGCCCCCTGGCTATTGAGCTTTTTTAGTCCCGATTTTGGGATCTATTCCGGAACGCTGCGCGTCCTTGCCCTCGGTCAGCTGGTCAATGCGCTATGCGGTCCAGTCATGTACCTGCTCAACATGACGGGGCACGAACAGTCCGCTCGCCGCACCATGACTGTGGCGTCGATCGCCAACGTGATCGGCAACGTTGCCCTCATTCCATGGCTGGGGGTCGAAGGAGCCGCATGGGCGACGTCCGGAACCATGATCCTTTGGAACGTCTGGGCCCTGGTCGCGGTGTACCGCAAGACAGGTATACGAACCCTCATTTTTGTGCGTTGAATTCGATGCTCGACGCTGTCCTCATCGGGGTTCCGAAGTCCGGAAGCACCACCCTGGCCGACTGGCTGCAAACCCACCCAGGGGTGGCTATGGCGCGAATCAAAGAGCCCAATTTTTATGCGGCAGAGTTGGATCCGCAAACGTTTAGCGAATCGTTTCTGCGCGTTTCGCCCGACGCTGGGCCGGACTACTGGGCCCAACCTGATCCGCTACCACAGCGCCACCAGGCCTTTGTGCGCCGCCCAGAGGACTACGCCCGCCTTTGGTCGAACGCGCAACCTGGCCAGCTGCGCATTGAAGCCTCGACGAGCTACTTCTGGAGCCCGTCGGCTGCACACGCTCTGCCCGCGGCCAACCCCTCAGCAACGGCGTTCTTAGTGCTGCGCAACCCCGTCGACCGCGCGTTTTCGCACTACCGAATGGCGCGCAAGTACGGCCTTGTCTCTGGAGGTTTTCTCGACGAACTGGCACGAGATGCCGCCCGGCCTGTCAAATGGGGTCAGAGCGAAAACTTTATCGCATTAAGCCGCTACGCGGACGCCTACCGACGTTGGACGGCGTCGGGAATTCGGATGCACACCTTTATCTACGAGCAGGCCTTTGCGGATCCCGAAGTGTTTTGGATCGAAGTGCAGTCGGCCCTTGGTTTAGCAGCGAATCCGCTGCCGCACGCCGAAAAAGTTCATGCGGCCCACGATGTGCGTTGGCCCCACTTGGTACGCTTTGCCCAGCACCACCCTGTGGGACGCTGGCTCAAGGATCGCTTGCCTGAGGGACTCCAGCAGCGGGCTAAAGCGGCTTCTGCTTCGGCAGAGCCACTCCAACTCAGTACCCAAGACCGTGCGACGGCCTGGACCTACTTTGCCGACGATGTCGCCGAACTTGAGGGGCTGCTCGGCAAGAACCTATCTTTGTGGACTTGATTTCAACCTGACTATGGATCCCAGCTCGCAGAATCTTCTGCTCTTTTTGTTTCGCAACCGCAAGGCGCTGCTCTTGGCTCCGCTCATCGCCGCCGTGGCGGCCGCCATCTTCTCAGGCCCTTGGTTCATCACGCCACTGTACGAGTCAACGGTAGTCGTATTCCCGTCGACCACCAATTCGCCGTCGAAGGCGCTGCTTCCGCAGAATACCTATCAAGATGAGGACTTTTTGGAATTCGGAGCCGAAGAGCAGGCTGAGCAGCTGCTTCAGGTGCTGTCGTCAGATGCAATTTTTGACACCATTACGACGCGCTTCAAGCTCATTGAGCACTACGACCTTGACCCGTCAAGTCCGACGCTCCGCACCGACCTGCACGAAGAATTCAGCGATAAGATTTCGTTTGAGCGCACCCAGTTTATGAGTGTGCGCATCAGCGTGCTCGACCAAGATCCGCAAATGGCTGCGGATATGGCGAATGCCATTGTCGACTTGCTCGACCGCGTCAAGAGCCGGATCCAACGTGAGCGGGCTGCTGTGGGACTCAACTTGGTTAAGAATGAATACCAAAAGGTCCGCCAAGAGCTTCGCGACATGGAGGACGAGATCAAGTCCCTGCGTCGCAAAGGAGTACATGAGTACGAGGGGCAATCGATGGTTGTGTCGGAGCAGTACGCTACAGCAATTGCCGAGGGGCGAGGCGATAAGGTAATCAAGCAGCTAAAGTCTGTCCTTGACACGCTGGCCAAATACGGTGGCCGTTATGTGGCCTTGCGCGACGAACTCCACTTGATGAAAGAAGAGGAAGTCAAAATCAAAACGAAACTCGACCAATCTCGGGTGGATGCCCAGCAGGTGCTGCCTGCAACCTTTCGGGTAAACGCGGCAGTTCCGGCCGATAAAAAAGAGTATCCCGTGCGATGGCTGTTAGTTGTCGTGTCTGCCTTGTCGGCATTCGTTGCAACCATGGTCGTGATTTTGGGCGCCAACACATGGAAGGAGCTCAAGGAAAAGCTTCCGTCCTAAGCGGACGGAACGGGCTGGCAGCGGGCCTTGCGCTCGCCGCCGTAACCGCCGGAGCGGTCGCCATGGAGTGGTATGCCGTGGCAGCGGTTCCCTTTGCGGCAGTCTTCGTTTTATGGGCGCTGTATCATGTCGAAAGTTTGCTTTTGGCAGTGGTGGCAATCACTCCTCTGTCGGTCACCCTCAAAGAATCTGATTTCAATATAGGCCTCAGTTTGCCGGGAGAGGTTCTTCTCGCGGGCCTCACATTTTTTGCGCTCATCCGGTTTCTTCACCAAGGTCGCTTGCCCTGGCCCACGCTCAAGCAGCCACTTACTTGGGTCATACTAGCGCAGTTGGCTTGGATGGCCGTTACGGTCCTTTTCAGCGAAATGCCGCTCGTCAGCTTTAAAGCGGTGCTGAGCCGGGTCTGGTTTCTGGTTCCGATGTATTTTATGCTGGGGACCGCATTCGAGCGTCCGTGGGCGCGAAACCTCGTATTCCCCCTCTACGCGTTCAGCCTGGCCGTGGCAGCTCTGTGGACATTGTATGTGCACTCTCAGTACGCATTTTCAAAAGAAACCTCCACCTGGGTCATGTACCCATTTTACAAGGAGCACACGGTCTACGGAATGGCGCTGGCCTTCATCTATCCATGGTCGATTTGGGCGACCTGGCGCCCGCAAAGCTTGGTTTGGCGCTTCATTCACGTGGCGCTTTGGGCCTTGTTGACCGTGGCACTCGTTTTTTCGTACACCCGGGCGGCCTGGTTGAGCCTCGTAGCGGCCGGCGCGGTGTACTTGGTCTTTGCATGGCGGATTTCAGCGAAGCAAATATTCGTGCTCGCCATTGTTGGACTCGGAACGCTCTGGGCTACGCAAGACCAGTGGATGCGCATTTTTACCAAGAACGACACCGTTTCGAGCGACAACTTTAGCGAGCACATTCAAAGTGCCTCCAATATATCGACCGACGCATCCAACTTAGAACGTCTGAACCGTTGGGCCTCAGCCGTGCGCATGTGGCAAGAGCGTCCGCACGTGGGTTGGGGCCTCGGAACCTACCAGTTTCAGTACGCTCCCTTTCAGCATTCGTCCCAACTAACCATTATTTCGACCAATGCCGGTGACCTGGGCAACGCCCACTCTGAATACATCGGTCCGTTGGCGGAACTCGGCTGGCCTGGACTTCTTTGGGTCCTGGTCCTCATCACTGTGCTCTATGCCACAGGTGCTCGCGCCTACCATCGAATGAGCCCAGGGCGGGATCGAACTCTCGTGCTATTGGCAATGCTCGGACTGACCACGTACTGGGTTCACGGGATCTTGAACAACTTCCTTGATATGGATAAGGGAGCCGTTCTGGTGTGGATGAGTGTGGCGATGATTGCGTGGGCTGCACGCAGTCACGAAACTGAGCAGCGTTAAACGCTCTCTTCTGGCCATTCATCAATTTTCTTTATGGCCGACTTTCAGTTTTTTCTGATTTTTCAACCATACAGAGTATTTTTTTACTACTTTGCATACACCTTAACAATTCATTAACACTTATGAAACGCAGAGCATCTTTTCTTGCCTTCGTTGCAGCGGCCCTTCTGTCCGTGTCTGCCTTCGCGCAGCGCACGGTGTCCGGAACGGTAACCGACGCAGCAAATGGCGAAGGCCTCCCCTCGGTATCAGTCCGAGTTAAAGGCACCAACAATGCCGCGGTCACCAACTTTGACGGAAAGTATTCCATCACAGCTGGCCAGAACGCAGTATTGGTTTTTTCAGCCCTTGGCTATTCCTCACAAGAAGTTAACGCTTCAGGAGCAGTGGTCAATGTATCCCTGTCGGAATCCACCAGCAAACTTGACGAAGTTGTCGTGACCGCCCTTGGCATCACGCGCGACAAGAAAACGGTGGGCTACGCCGTGCAAGAGGTTGGTGGTGCCGAAGTGACCAAAGTGAAAGACGCCAACTTTATGGCATCTCTTTCAGGTAAGGTTGCAGGGGTTACCATTCGCCAGTCAGGTACGATGGGTGGATCATCGAACGTCGTCGTTCGTGGTTACAAATCGCTGACCGGTAACAACCAAGCCCTCTTTGTCGTCGACGGAATTCCGATTTCGAACGACGCCTACAACACGGGCAACCAGCGTACGGGCCGTGGAGGTTACGACTACGGTAACGCCGCCATGGACGTCAACCCTGAAGACATCGATAAGATCACTGTACTTAAAGGTGCTGCCGCAACGGCGCTTTACGGTTCACGTGCCGCCAACGGTGTGGTATTGATTACCACCAAGAAGGGTGCAGCTCGCAAAGGACTTGGTGTAACACTTTCAAGTGGTGTTACCGTAGGTAGCATCAACCCTGACACTTTTGTCCGCTACCAGAAGTCGTACGGTCCAGGTTACGGTTCGTACTACGGAAACACGGACACCATCAACGGATACTACACCGACTACCGTATGTACGACTACGACTACGACGGTGACGGCAACGTAGATATGGTGACTCCGATGGAGGAAGACGCTTCATTCGGTATGAAGTTCGATCCCAATCTTAATGTCTACACGTGGGAATCAGTCTACGAAGGACTTCCCGGCTACGGCAAGAAGTTCCCATTTGTTGCAGGAGCCAACGATCCAACTACGTTCTGGGAGAACTCTACGACCTTTAACAATAGCGTAGCTATTGACGGAGGTAGCGACAACGGTTCATTCCGCATGAGCGCCACGAAGTTTGACATGAAAGGTATTCAGCCGAACTCAAGCTTGAACCGTAACTCGTTCAACTTCAACGGCAACCTGAAAGCGTCAAACCGCCTCACCGTAAGCACGATGGCTGCATTCACACAGCAAAAAGGTCGTGGTCGTTCCGGTACGGGTTACGATGCGCGCAACGTCAATCAGTCGTTCCGCCAGTGGTTTAACGTAGGTGCTGATATGGCCAAACTCAAGGAATACTACGAATCAACAGGTCGTAATATCACATGGAACCCATACGGTCCACTGTACGACAACCCACAGCAACCTCACTACTTCGACAACCCATACTTTATGGTGAACGAGTCGTACCAGAATGACGAGCGCAACCGCTTGATGGGTAACATGACAGCCAACTACCGTTTGAACGATTGGTTGGACCTTACTGCTCGTGCCAATATTGATACCTACACAGATGTTCAAGAAGAGCGTCTAGCAGTTGGTTCAGTTGACGTGCCTTCGTACGTTCGCCGCAACCGCAACTTCACCGAAACCAACTTGGACCTCATTTTGACGGCCAACAAAATGATCGGTGAGGACATCAACTTCAACGGTAACCTCGGTAGTAACATTCGCCGTACCTACTACGATTTTATCGGAGCTGGTACTAACGGTGGCTTGGTTGTTCCAGGTGTGTACTCTCTGAGCAACTCAGTGAGCGCGCCCGCCGCACCATCAGAGCAGAATTTCGCCATTGGAATCGACGGCTACTTTGCTCGTGCAAGTTTCTTGTACAAGAACTACTTGTCATTGGATCTGACCGGTCGCTACGACATCTCGTCTACGCTTCCTGCTGCGAACAATAAGTACTTCTACCCATCGGCTTCTGTGGGCCTCATCTTCTCTGAGTTGATGGACCTCGACGGAATCAGCTTCGGTAAAGTGCGTGCGAACTATGCAAACGTGGGTGCTGATGCCCCCGCAAGTTCACTTCGCGACATCTACGTTATGGGAACACCGTTTAATGGTACGCCATTGGCTTCGGCTCCTTCTACGTCGAACAATCCAAGCCTCCTGCCTGAGACGACTACATCATACGAAGCTGGTCTTGAAATGCAGTTTGCCGACAACCGCTTTGGATTTGACCTGACCGCCTACCGCGCGATTTCTCAAAACCAAATCATGCCTGCACGCGTGTCATCTTCAACGGGTACCATTTTCAAGTACGTGAATGCCGGTGTGATCCAAAACCAAGGTGTGGAATTGGTGCTGAACGCTTCGGCGATCCGCACTAAGGACATGGGCCTTGACTTCGCCTTGACCTACACGCGCAACCGCAACGAGGTTCTTGAGCTCTTTGGTGATGCTGAAAGCCTTCAGTTGACCTCAAACCAGGGCGGATTCCAACTGCTTGCCAAGATTGGCGAGCCCTACGGAACCATCTTCGGTGTGGCTCACGAGCGCGATGCCAACGGATTGCCAATCGTGTACCCAATCAATGCCAGCCGTGGATACCGCTACTTGCGCACCGCGACTCCGCAGACGATTGGTAACGTGAACCCAGACTGGATGGGTGGTTTGAATACTTCATTCCGCTACAAGCGTCTGACTGCTAACGTGCTGCTTGACATGCAAATGGGTGGTAGCTTCTTCAGCCTTGACACATGGTATGGATACGCAACTGGTGTCTACGATTGGACCGCAGGTGTGAATGATAAGGGTGTAGAACGTCGCGAAATGGTCATCGACGGTGGTGGCGTCAACATGGGTGACGTTGCGGTGTGGGATGGCTCTTCAGTTGACGAGGATGGCAACCCCATCACGTCTGCAAATACCGAAGCTATCTACGGTGACATGAACTACTACGCCAACTCATTCGGTTACTATCGCGCTCCGCAAGAGTACCACGTATGGGACGCTTCATTCATCAAACTGCGTGAAGTTGCGATCAACTACAGCTTCCCAATGGATAAGAATTCTTCGATCAAAGGACTCGATGTAGCCCTCGTGGGTCGCAACTTGGCCATCTTGTGGAAGAATTCACCCTACACCGACCCTGAAGCAGGTCTTTCTGCCGGTAACCTTCAAGGATACCAGTCAGGTGCGTACCCAGCCGTTCGCGAGATTGGTTTGAATGCTAAACTGAAATTCTAATACGAGCCATGAAAAAGATTCTTTTATCTGCAGGCATTGCCGTCGTTGTGGCATCGTGCACCAGCGACATTACAAGCCTCAATGGAAACCCCAAGGCGCCTGAGCAGGTGCCAGCGGGTGCCTTGATCGCCAACGCCACGGTGAGCCTCACCGACTACATGGCGGAAATCAGCGTCAACGTGAACAACTTCAACCTGTGG
>CAIJMB010000214.1 GCA_903821715.1 uncultured Flavobacteriales bacterium | reverse complement strand
GTAAAAAAATCCCGTCTACCGAAGATCTCGGTCTCGATTTTGCAGAAATTGCCGACTGTAAGGTTCCGCTGCGCGCGAGCAACTAAGTCGTTGTACCTTCGAAACCTTGTAAAATTAACGCCATGAAGAACCTATTCCTCGGATTCGGAATCGTCTTGGCCGCCGCGCTCCAGCCGCTGCAGGCCCAGATTAAGTTCGAATCCTTTGACCTCCCCAACGGCCTGCACGTCATCTTGCACCAAGACAACAGCAATCCCTTGGTCGCCGTATCTGTCCTCTACCACGTCGGTTCAAAGGACGAAATTCCGACCCGCACCGGGTTCGCCCACTTCTTTGAGCATTTGCTCTTCGAAGGTTCAGAGAACATCGGCCGCGGCGAGTACATGCAGCTCATCCAGTCCAATGGCGGAGCCTTGAACGCTAACACCAGCAACGACCGCACGTTTTACTACGAAATCCTTCCGTCGAACCAGCTCGAGCTCGGGTTGTGGATGGAATCTGAGCGCATGCTTCACGCCAAGATCGACCAGGTCGGCGTGGATACCCAGCGCGAAGTCGTCAAAGAAGAAAAGCGCCAGCGCGTCGACAACCAGCCCTACGCGAGCTTCCTTTCAGAAATGTTTGTGCGTGCGTTCAAGCAGCACAACTACCGTTGGGTTCCGATTGGATCCATGGACCACCTGAACGCTGCGACCCTCGAGGAGTTCATGGCCTTCTACAAAAAGTACTATGTGCCCAACAACGCAACGCTCTCGATCGCGGGAGACATCGACGTAGCCCAAACCAAGGCGATGATCACCAAGTACTTTGGCGACATTCCCGCCGGCGCGACCGTGCAGCGCCCAAGCGCCTACGAACCACCCCTCGGTGGCGAGGTAGTTGACACGATCTACGACAACATTCAAATTCCAGCTGTGTTTGCCGGATACCGCATGGTGAGCGAGACGCACCCTGACACCTACGCGCTTCAAATGCTGACCACGGCACTGAGCGACGGCCCGAGCTCGCGCTTCTCAAAGCGCATGGTCGACCAAGACCAGAATGCCCTTCAAGTGGCCGCATTCCCCTTTGCGATGGAGCACCACGGTGTGTTCATCGCCTTGGCCTTAGCCAATGGCGCCACATCTACCGGAACCCTCATGACCACCATGGAAGAGGAGATTTCCAAGATGCAGCAGGAGCCCCTTAGCGAAAAGGAATTCACCAAGCTCCTCAACAAAGTCGAGTCCGACTATGTCAACCGTAACTCGGGCGTGGCCGGAATCGCAGAGAACCTCGCCAACTACCATGTGTACTACGGTGACGCCAACCTCATCAACACTGAGATCGAGCGCTTCCGCACCGTGACACCCGCCGACCTACAGCGCGTGGCCCAGACGTACCTCAAGCCAGAAAACCGTGTCGTGCTTCACTACTTGCCCAACTCCGCTCAATAAGCCATGAAACGTATTCTAATTGCCTTATCGCTCGTGGCTTCGGTAGCCGCCAGCGCCCAGATCGACCGCAGCATTCGCCCAACCGCCGCTCCTGCGCGAACTCCGACGATTGCTCAGTACCAAAAGTTT
>CAIJMB010000213.1 GCA_903821715.1 uncultured Flavobacteriales bacterium | reverse complement strand
GCAGTGGTTGCGCAGCACTTTAAAGGCCGCAGCGCCTTTGGCCACGTTATGGCCAATGAAATCAAAAACGTGGACCGCGTTTTGGCGTCCCAAGAGAAGCCCGCGGTTGCCGTGGTAGGCGGATCTAAGGTTTCGAGCAAGATTGTCATTCTGGAGCGCCTTTTGGGCCGCGTAGACGCTCTTTTGATCGGAGGAGGCATGGCGTTCACCTTTCTCAAGGCTCAAGGTGCTGAAATTGGCAGCAGCCTCGTCGAGGACGAACACCTCGAAACCGCACGCCAGATCATGGCAGCAGCCGAGGATAAGGGCGTGCAGATTCATCTTCCGACCGATGTGGTGGCTGCGGACCGCTTTGCTGCCGACGCGTCGACCCAAATCGTTTCGAGCCGCGCGATTCCATTGGGTTGGATGGGTTTGGACGTGGGTCCTGAGACTATTGCGGCCTATTCAGCCGTGGTTCGCGACGCGAAGACCCTTCTGTGGAACGGCCCACTGGGCGTCTTTGAACTCGAGGCGTTTGAGCGCGGAACCCGTCAGCTCGGCGAAGCCATTGCCGCGGCAACAGAGGCCGGCACACTCTTTTCGCTGGTGGGCGGAGGCGACAGCGTCGCCGCAGTAGAACAGTTTGGATTGGCGGAGCGCGTGAGCTACGTCAGCACCGGCGGAGGCGCGATGCTGGAGTACCTAGAAGGCCGCGTCCTCCCCGGAATTCAGGCCGTCTACGACGCGGAATAAGTTGGGGGTCATCCATTCCCCAAACTTGAGGGCGTAGCTGTAGTAGGTCGACTGAGTGCGAAGTTCCACGCCGGGACCAACACTGGGGAATTCATCACCCATCCACCGTAGCGGGAGTGCTACCAAGGCAGCTACGAGCACACCCTTGGCCATTCCGGTCAACGCGCCCAATAGGCGGTTGAGCCACCCGAGTAAAATTAGTTTGGACATTCGCGTAGCAATCTTACCCAAAAGGACCACCGCCAAGTAAATCGCAAACAAACTGAGGTAGTAGGCAACGCCGTGCATGAGGCCCTCGTCGTCAATGAACGCGCTTAAAAACGGCTCAACGACCACCGCTAAGCGGCCCGCAAAGAGGTAGCCAAGCACCAATGCCAGCAATCCTGCGAGGTCATTGATGAAGCCTCGCCAAATTCCGCGGGCGGTAAAAAAGAGAAAGATTCCGAGCGTGAGAACGTCGAGAGCCGTCATAAATCAGCAGCCACTGACACCCTCAACGTAGGGCTGGACGACGATTTCAACAGTTGCCGTACTATCTGGAACCAGCTTGAGGTAGCTGCACCCGAACACCACGGGGGGGTTGCCGCCTTTTTGGGCGGTAATTTGAAGTACTGCAGGCAGGCCGTACTGAAAAATGTCGTTGCCGTCTGCATCGCGAACGATACCATCTACGCCAGAGCGGCCCTCGAAGTCGGGGATCGCATTGACTACAGGTGCGGTAGCGCGAACTGTCGCGTTTTGAAGTGCAATCGCCTCACCATCTTCATTAATGGCGACAACCTTAATCTTAAAACGGTACACAGGCGCATCCTTGGGGGCGCATGAGGTTACGAAGGCCGCGAACAGCGTCGCAGAGAGGGCAAAGAGGCGAAGGGTGTTCACAAGCAACCATTATTAGGATCTCCGTACGGGCGAAGGATGACATAGGCGACGGCCGTATCGCCGGGAACCACGTGGACAAATGAGCATCCGCGGTAGGCTCCTTTGGTCGATTCAATATCGAGGTAGGCTTCGCGTTCGTACTTCCATGGAATGTCGGTCCAACCGCTCACGTCAGACTTTTTGTAGTAGTACCCCGAGGTGTTGGGGTTGTCAAAAAGAGTTCCGCTGCCAGGAACCGAAAGATGGATCCACGCATTTTGGATGGCCACGGTGTCTTCATTGACCACACGGACCGCGATATAGCCAGGGCCCGTGCGCGGTTTTTCGCACGACGCCACACTCACCGCGAGCGTCACTAGGAGCGCGGCAGCAGAAAGGATCCGGTAGTTCAATTGCTTTAGCATAGTTTTGCGGGCGAAAAGCAAGCAAATATAGCAGATTCCCCGACGATGCAGGCGAAAATTCAGGAATACCTCCACGAGGTCGCGTCAGCGGCCCCTTCGAACGCTCAAGAGGCCGAGGCCCTGCGCTTGCGTTTTCTCGGCCGCAAGGGCGTCATGAACGACCTTTTTGCTGACTTCAAGACCGTCGCGGCCGATGCCCGCAAAGAGGTGGGCCAACTCCTCAACCAGCTCAAAACGGCAGTGGAGGCTAAGGTTTCAGACTTTTCTAATGCCAAGCCCAAGGTGAACATTCATACAGAGGATGTTACGCGCCCAGGCTGGGGCAATCTGCCCGGAACGCACCACCCGGTGACTCAGGTCCGCGACGAACTGGTCGATATTTTTCGCCGCATGGGCTTTGGCGTCGCCGAGGGCCCCGAGATGGAGGACGACTGGCACAACTTTACGGCGCTGAATTTTCCGCCCGAGCATCCTGCCCGCGACATGCAGGACACCTTCTTTTTGGCCCGCAATCCCGACTGGGCCCTGCGCACCCACACATCCAACGTTCAGGTGCGCACTATGGAGACGCGAAAGCCGCCCATTCGCATCATTGCGCCGGGTCGCGTGTTCCGCAATGAAGCCATCTCGTCACGAAGCCACTGCATGTTCCACCAAGTGGAGGGGCTATACATTGACCGCAATGTGTCATTTGCCGACATGAAGCAGACCCTGCTCGAGTTTGCTCAGGCATTTTTTGGCGAACAGACCGCGATCCGACTTCGCCCAAGCTACTTTCCGTTCACAGAACCCAGCGCCGAAATGGACATTTGGTGGGGCCTCGAAACCGAAACGGACTACCGCATGACCAAAGGCACGGGCTGGCTTGAAATCTTAGGCTGTGGTATGGTGGATCCGGCCGTTCTCGAATCGTGCGGAATTGACCCTGAAGTATACAGCGGGTTCGCCTTCGGTTTGGGCGTAGAGCGTATTGCCATGCAGCGCTTTTCCATTCCAGACATTCGCGCCCTTTTCGAAAACGATCTGCGCTTGCTGCGCACCCTGTAAGCTCGTATTCAGAGCCTACTGCACGTCTTTGATGCGGATCGTGTTGGTTGTGCCCTTCGCTTCTATCGGCATAGAGGCCAACTGAACAATGCGATCGCCTTGCTGAACTAAGCCGGCTGTTTTCAATTGCTTCGTGATGTCTACAAACGTGGCGTCGGTTGACACCATGTTGTCGTAGTAAAACCCGCGCACGCCCCAGTGAAGCGACAACTTGTTCAAAATCTTGTAGTTGGCGGTAAATGCGAAGACGTGACTCTGTGGCCTAAAGCTCGAAAGCAGCTGTGCAGAGTGGCCTGAAAACGTCAGCGTGCAAATTGCCGATGCCTCAACGCTGTTGGCCATTTTGGCCGCGTAGTAGCACATCGTATCAGAAATAAATCGCGCCGCAATTTCCTCGACAGGCTTGTGTTCTTTGCCGCGAAACGAGCATTCACGCTCTGCAGCTTCCGCAATTCGAGCCATGGTTTGAACCACCTGCACGGGGTACTGGCCCACTGAGGTTTCGCCGCTGAGCATCACTGCGTCGGCACCGTCCATTACGGCGTTCGCCACATCGTTGACTTCGGCACGGGTCGGCGTGAGGCTGTCAATCATCGTTTCCATCATCTGGGTGGCGACAATTACGGGTTTAGCCAGCTCAATGCACTTACGCACGATCATTTTTTGGATAATGGGCACGGATTCCATCGGAACCTCCACTCCAAGGTCGCCGCGGGCGACCATGGCTCCGTCGGTGGCCTCAAGAATCGCGTCGATGTCGGCAACCGCTTCGGGCTTTTCGATTTTGGCGATGATTCCGGCATGGTGTCCGCGTTCATTTAAAATTGCCCGCAGCTCGTGAATGTCTTGAGCATTGCGCACAAAGCTCAGGCCGATCCAATCCACGTTTTCTTCAAGTGCAACATCGAGGTCGGCCAGGTCTTTTTCGGTCAAGCACGGCAGCGAAACCCGCGTATTGGGCAGGTTCACGCCCTTTTTGGACTTCAATGGCCCGCCCTGAATCGTTTCGGCCACGACCTCATCTATGCCGTTGGTTGACACAACTTTGAGTACGAGTTTGCCGTCGTCGAGCAGCACGTTTTCACCGACGCGTACGTCGCGCGGAAACTGCGTGTAGGTCATGAACACCCGCTCCTTGGTGCCTTCACACGTTTCAGTGGTGAACGTCAGTCGGTCGCCCGGAACAAGTACCGCGCCCTCTTCAACCACACCCACGCGAAGCTTGGGTCCTTGCAAATCGGCGAGAATGGCCGCATTGTAGCCCGTCTCTTTGAGAATTCCGCGTATGCGTCGAATGGTCGCGCGGTGCTCGTCGGCCGCTCCGTGTGAAAAGTTGACGCGAAACACGTTGACTCCGGCCTCGAGGAGCTGCTTGAGTACTTCTTCAGATGACGATGCGGGCCCAAGGGTCGCAACAATTTTAGTCCGTTTCACAGTTCGGAATCCTTTAGGGGGTCTAATACAAATATGGCGTGCTCGGTCGGCGTAAGGCTTGTGCGGGGGTTGTGGCCAAGCAATCCAGGAACACCGAGGAGTTTCTGCTGCAAACCTACGATTTCTTGACTACTTAATGGTGGGTCAAATGTTAAAAACGCTTTAATTCCGCGCGGCCTTGCCACGATCACCGCGGAACTCGGATCCGCTTCAATTTCGCCGAATAAGCCATCGCTTGCGGACTGTGCCCAATTGGCGTGGTGCGGAGCGTTCCAAATCATGCTTGTGGTTCGGTAGCCGTCGCTGCCTCGGTAGATTGCGTGATGGTACAAGGCTTCCGGCCGTGAACGCACTAAATCAGCACGCCGCGCCAAATTCCAATCCAAGCAAGCGTTTAGGTTAAAAACGGTGGGAACCGCGTCCAGCGACGTGGTCAGCGACCAGACCTCTGGCAGGTCCTCGTCAACGGCGTCGAGTACGAGGCGACGAGCCAATTTTTAGGGCTTTGGCCGCCGCGCGCGAAGCTGCTTCTTCGGCGGATTTTTTGGATTGACCGCTTCCGGTGGCGACTTCGACCTCGTCAACAAAAAAGGCAACAGAAAAACGGTTACGGTCTTTGCCATCCTCATCAATGACCTCAAAGCGAAACGCTTTGCGCTGTTTTTGGATGTGTTCGATGAGCAAGCTTTTGTAGCTGATCACTTCCGTTTCAACCTTGTCAAAGTTGACGTAGGGATCAAGCATGCGTCGGTGCACAAAGAAGCGCGCGGCGTTCCAACCGCGGTCGATGTACACGGCTCCGACCAGGGCCTCGAGGGTGTTGCCGGGAACGGACGACGTTTGTCCCTGGCGCCCGCTGCGTCCGCGGCCCATGTCCATCCACTGAGGAATTCCCATTTTTTCGGCGATGCGGTTGAGCGCCTTGCGGCTTACGACCTTGGACCGCATCGAGGTCAGGTAGCCTTCGTCCCCATTGGGGTACTTTTCGTACAGGTATTCAGCCATGAGCACGCCCAGCACCGCGTCACCGAGGTATTCTAGGCGTTCGTAGCGCATGTTGGCACTGCGTTGGTTGGCGTCCGTCTTGACTTTGCGTCGAAACGCGGCCAAATAAATTCCGGGATCATTGGGCCGAAGGCCCGTCATGCTCCGAATCGCTGCCATTACCGAACGATGCTCTGAGGGCACCGCGCGGAACAGGCGAAGGATCGGTTGCAGCATCTAGATTTTCTTGAAAATCACCGAAGCGTTGTGCCCCCCAAATCCAAACGTGTTGGACAGCGCGGCGCGCACGGTACGCTTTTGGGGCGTTCCAAAGGTGAAATTCAGCTTGGCATCGAGTTCGGGATCGTCCGTGAAGTGGTTGATCGTTGGGGGCACCATATCGTGGTAGACCGAGAGCACCGCAACAGCGGCTTCTGCGGCACCTGCGGCACCTAGTAGGTGGCCAGTCATCGACTTGGTTGAACTGATGTTGATTTGGTAGGCGTGTTCGCCAAAGACTTCTTTGATTGCCTTGGACTCAGCCACGTCTCCAAGTGGAGTCGACGTACCGTGAACATTCACGTAGTCGATGTCTTCAGGCTTTAGTCCGGCGTCTTCGAGGGCGTTGCGCATTACGTTGCGGGCACCTAAGCCGTCGGGATGCGGAGCCGTGAGGTGGTAGGCATCCGCAGACAATCCACCGCCCACGAGTTCGGCGTAGATTTTGGCTCCCCGCGCCTTAGCGTGTTCGTACTCTTCGAGCACCAGTGATGCGGCACCTTCACCGAGGACGAATCCGTCGCGGTCCTTGTCAAAAGGGCGCGAAGCAGTGAGGTAGTCGTCGTTGCGCGTCGAAAGGGCGTGCATTGAGTTGAAACCACCGATTCCGCCCGGAGAAACCGCGGCCTCAGATCCACCGGTAATGATGACATCGGCTTTGCCCAAGCGAATCAGCATTAATCCATCAATGACCGCGTTGGTCGAAGAGGCACAGGCCGAAACCGTGGTGTAGTTGGGTCCGCGGTAGCCGTACTTCATCGAAATGTAGCCGCCACAGATGTCGGCAATCATTTTGGGAATGAAGAAGGGATTGAAGCGCGGAACCTCGCCGCCCTTGAAGAAGTTACCGAATTCTTCGGTAAACGTGTCCAGGCCGCCAATACCCGAACCCCAAATGACGCCTACGCGGTCTTTGTTGGGGTTCGAAGCTTCGAGTCCAGAATCTGCAACAGCCTCCTCGGCGGCAATAAGCCCGAGGTGGGTGCAGCGGTCCATTCGGCGCGCCTCTTTGCGTTCAATAAAGTCTTCGACGTTGAGGTCTTTGACCTCGCAGGCAAACTGCGTTTTGTAGTTGGACGCGTCAAAGCGGGTAATTGGTCCCGCCCCGCTGCGGCCCTCGAGGAGGGCCGCCCAAAATGCGGGAGCAGTATTACCGATCGGGGTCAAGGCACCAAGGCCCGTGACTACGACACGTTTGAGTTCCATAGTACGAGCTTAGGCCTTGGCGGTCTCGATGTAGGCAATTGCTTGACCTACAGTTTGAATGCCTTCAGCCTGATCGTCAGGAATTTGGATGTCGAATTCTTTTTCGAACTCCATGATGAGCTCAACCGTATCGAGTGAGTCTGCGCCCAGGTCGCCAGTGAATGAGGCCTCGGCCGTTACTTCTGACTCGGGAACTCCCAATTTATCTACGATGATGCTTTGAACGCGTGCGGCGATATCCGACATAACCAATGGTTTTGAGTTATTGATGGGTGCAAAGAAAAGCCAATCTTTGGAATTGTGGTGCATTTCGCCCCCTACCTTTAGGCCGTGAATCCACCAAAAGTTGCAATCCTTGTATCGGGCAGCGGAAGCAATGCCGCGGCCCTGCTCGATTTTTGGGTCAATGGCGCTGTTCAAACGGTCGGAATTTGGACCAACCGAAAGTCCGCAGGAATTTGGAACCGCCCTCTTGACGTGCCGGTTCATCACTTTGTTCCGGGTCAGGACGACGAGCCCCTGCTGGCCCAGTGGCGCGCTGAGGGCGTGACGGCCTTGGTGCTGGCAGGGTACCTCAAGCCGGTTCCGGCGGCCTGGATTCAGGCGTTTGGCGCACATTGCTACAACATTCATCCGGCGCTGCTACCGGCCTACGGCGGCCACGGCATGTATGGCCACCACATTCATGAGGCGGTGGTTGCCGCCGGCGAGGGGGAATCCGGACTCAGCATCCACCGAGTTACCGAGCACTACGACGAGGGCCCCGTTCTCTTTCAAATGCGCACTGCTATTAACCCTGGCGACACCGCTGAAGAGGTTGCGGCGCGCATTCTCAAGGGCGAACACTGGGCTTACCCGCGCGTCGTGACGGCCGACCTGCTCGGAACAGAATTCCCCACGGAACTCCCCGAAGGATGGTCCAAGTAGACCTGTTTACGGACGGGGCAGCCAAGGGCAACCCGGGCCCCGGCGGCTACGGAGCCATTTTGCGAAGCGGCGTCCACGAAAAAGAACTGAGTGGCGGATTTTACCACACCACCAACAACCGCATGGAACTGATGGCTGTGATTGTGGGTATTGAGGCCCTCAAGTCGGGCTGCAGCGTGCGCGTGGTAAGCGACAGCAAGTACGTCGTCGACGCGTTCAACGCCCGATGGATTGACGGCTGGAAGCGCCGCGGATGGGCCAAAGTCAAGAATCCAGATTTGTGGAAGCGTCTGCTCAAGGCCATGGAGCCCCACCAGGTGCGTTTTGAGTGGATCAAGGGCCACAACGATCACCCCGAGAACGAGCGCTGCGACCGCCTGGCCGTCGCGGCCTCGCTCAAGCCGACGGAACAGGACTACGGGTTTCAGCCGTAAAGGCTTCTGGTTACTGGTTTCTAGCTTTTGGTTACTAGTTTCTTGTTTCTGGCTTCTAACGACGAGTAACCAGGTACAAGAAACTAGAAACAAGTTACTGGTTGCTGGCTACTAGCTTGTCTGCTACGCTGCGGTCGTTCATTAGGCGCGGAACCTTGTTTTGGCCTCCGAGCTTGCCCACGGACTTCATGTAGGTGATGAATGCGTCGTTCGGGAGGGCGCGGAGCACACAGTTGCGCAAGATTCCGCCCGTAATCAAATCTTGGTAGTACACGTTTTTAGCCTGAAGGGCGCGGTCGACGGTGGCGGTGAAGGCCTCGAGGTCGGCAGGGGCCTCATCAAAAGCGACAAACCACTCGTGGTACGGCAGGCCGCCTTCGCCGGGGCTCACCTGTGGAGCGACGGTGAATTCGCGCACCTTGCCGCCGTGGGCGGCGACGGCTTGTTCGAGTGCGTACTCGACTTCGGATCCGATGACGTGCTCGCCAAATGCCGAAATAAAGTGCTTGATACGGCCGGTCACGCGAATGCGAAATGGGGCCGTCGACACGAACTCGACGGTGTCGCCAATGCTGTAGCCCCAAAGGCCGGCGTTGGTGTGCATGATGAGCGCGTAGTTGACGCCGGTTTGCACCTCGGCGAGACTGAGGCGGGGCGGATTCTCGTCAAAAAAGCGGTCGGATGGAATGAATTCGTAGTAGATTCCGTTGTTGAGCAGCAGCAGTAAATCGTGACTGTCGGGCTGGTCCTGGTACGCGATGAAGCCCTCGGACGCGGGATAGGTTTGCACGATAGGAACCTTGCGGCCAAAGAGCTCTTCGAATCGGGCGCGATAGGGCTCGAATGCGACTCCGCCAGTGACAAAGAGGTCAAGGGTGGGGAATACTTCGCCGATGCTCGACTTGCCGCTGACCTCGAGCAGGCGCTCGAAGTACATCTGTACCCAGGGCGGAATTCCCGAGATGATGGACATCGGGGCGCCTACGGTTTCGCGCACGATGGCTTCGACTTTGTCTTCCCAGTCCTCGATGCAGTTGGTGTCCCAAGTGGGCTTGCGGTTCTTTTGAAGGTAGGACGGCACGAAGTGCGCGGTGATTCCGCTCAGGCGACCCGTGGGAATGCCGTTTTTGTCTTCGAGTACGGGGCTTCCTTGCAGAAAGATCATGTTGCCGTTGACCATGCGGCTTTGGCCGGTGGCGTGCATGTGGGCAAAAAGGGCGTTGCGGGCTGACGAAATGTGGTAGGGCACCGACTCTTTGGTCAGGGGAATGTACTTGGCGCCTGAGGTGGTTCCGCTGGTTTTGGCGAAGTAGGTGGGGCGGCCAGGCCACAAAATGTCGGATTCGCCCGCCACGACTCGGTCGATGTAGGGTCGAAGCGCCTCGTAGTCGCGTACCGGAACGGCCTGAATAAGGTCCTGGTGGCTGCGCACCTCAGCGAAGCGGTGGTCTTGGCCAAAGGCGGTGCGGGCCGCGGTGGCGGTGAGCTGTTCGAGCGTGCGCTGCTGGGTTTCAAAGGGTTTCGTGGCCCAAGCGCGGGTTTGGCGGTCAACTATGGCAGCCCACTGGACCGCGGCAAATTCTTTGAACGTTTTCATTTCGTACTACTTGCGGTATCCGAGCTCTTGGGCGGCACTGACGGGGCGTCCGTGGATCCAGAGCTCAATTTTAAACGGAATCGGATTTTCGGGGTCTTCTTCGAGTAGGCGGCCGAGGGTTTCGCCCCGAACGACTCTGTTTCCGGGACGTTGGGCAATTCGATTCAATCCGACATACCGGCTAATTCGGTCGTCAGAGTGATGCACAGTCATGGAATAACCCAGCGAAGTGGTTCCCTCAATCGCGAGTACGGTTCCGTCGTCAACAGCAACGACATCGGACGGACGAAGAGCGTCAATTTCAAGCCCAAATCGCCCTTGAGCGGGATTTGCGGTGCGCAGTACGAGTCCGGCAACGGGCTGCAGCATTTCGCCTTCACTCGCTAGTTCTGCCTGGCTTTCGCGTGCTTCCACTTCTTGACGGAGCTTTCGTTCCCGCTCGCTTGCCAGCAAGCGTTCGGCCGACCAGCCCGGGGGCGGAGTTGCCGCGCTGGTTAGGGTATCGGGCGGGAGACTTCCGCCCACCATAAACTGGATGTGCTGAATGAAAGACTCTTGGTAGGCCACTAGGTCCACAAGGGAGTCCGTGATCGAGTTGAGGCGGACCGCTTCTCGACGAAGCGCGGTGCTTGAATAGCCGGGGATGTACTCTCGAAGTGGCGTGTACGCAATCAAGAACGTGGTCGAAACAATTAAGAAGAGCACTGCGCTGCCCACGGACAAAAACACATTTCGCCGGTTCAACATCATTGAAAAGCGCTCTTCAAACGAGGATTCGTCCAGCAAAACCAAGCGGTAGCGGTGGCGCCACTTCGCGAGCCAGTGCTGGGCGAGTTCTTTTCGGGTTCGTCGCTTCGGGGTCTTCACAATTTCAAAGGTAGGGAATCCGAAACGCAGCCGCCCGAAGGCCCTAACTTTGGACTTTCTGCGTTAACCTCATCATGCGTTCGTCTCTGCTGTTCCGCTCCCTCATTTTGGGCGCTACGGCCGCGGTCGTAGTCCTTTCGGGCTGCAGCCGCGAAAAAGACCGTTGGCTCAACCGTCGCTACCACGAGGTTACTGCCCGTTTTAACCCGCTCTACAATGGTCAAGTGGCCTACGCTGAGGCGTTGGCGTTGGCGCAGGAGGCGCAGCAGGATGACTTCACGCAACTGATTCCGGTAGACGACTGGACAAAGACCAAATCAGGGACTCCGGCCGAAGCTAAAGCCAAGCGCGCCGTCGAGAAGGCAGCCAAAACCATTCAAGAGCACAGCATGGTGTTCAAGGGAAAGCAGGCGAATCCCGCCGTGTTTGACGCCTACCTTTTGATGGCCCGCGCCCAGATGCTGATGGGTCTTGATGCGCCGGCGTCTGAAGCCCTGAGTAACGTTGCGCGCTTGAGCACCAATCCCGAACAGCAAGTTGAGGCCGAGCTCGAGCGGGCGGAACTGCTCGCTCGCCAGGGCAATTCGGCCCTCGCGGAGCCGCTTATGTTTGAGTTGGAGCGCAAGGGGGTCCCCAAAAAGTGGCTGTACCAGGTTGACCGAGTTCGCGGGCGGATGGCGATCGCCGAGCAAGATTGGGTCGGAGCGGCCGATGCGATGGGCCGCGCAGCGGCGAAGGCGCCGCGCGCCCATCAACGGGCACGCTATGCTTTTTTGGCTGGACAGCTCTATGAGCGTGGCCTCGAGCCCGAACGAGCTCGCCGCATGTACGAGGCGTGTTTGAAGGCTCAGCCTGCCAGTTATGCGATGCTTTTGGAGGCTCAGCTGCGCCGCAGCATGAACGGAGGCGGAATGAGCCCCGCCAAACTGTACAAGGAGCTGCGGGAGCTGCTGCGGGAGCCCAAGAATGCCGATTTTGCCGACCGAATCTATTTTTCATTGGGTGATCTGGCCCTTCAGTGGGACGATCGCGATGAGGCCTACGCGTACTTTCAGCGGTCGTTTGCCGCCGGCAAGCCGGAACGTCCTTTAGTTCAAGGCCTGGCCTACGCGCGCCACGGCGCCCTCGCGTTGGAGCGACGGGCCTACGAGCGCGCTCAGGTGGATTTTGATTCAGCTTCAGCATTGCTCCCCAAGTCGTACGTGGGTCGCGATGGTTTTGTGAAGAAGGCACAAACGCTTTCAGTACTTGTCGAAGCGCTCAATCGGGCACAGCTGGCGGATTCGTTAGTGCTTCTTGCGGGGCGCGATCCCGCAGCAGTGCGTGTGATGGTCGAGAAGTACGTGGCTGGGTTGCGCAAGGCAGACCAAGATGCGGCCGAGCGGGCACGACGAGAGGAGGAGCTTGCGGAGCTCCGCGCGTCGAGCGCGGAATTGGACGCTGCGGCGCCCTCGGCCGGCGCGGGAACCGCCGCCGGCTGGGCCGTATACGCCCCGGCGCTGCGCGCCAAGGGCGCAGCGGCATTCCGCCAGCGATTCGGAGAACGTCCCAACGTCGACAACTGGCGGCTCCGCTCGCGTTCCAGCCAGTGGTTCGCGGCGACTGCTGCGGCTAAGGATGGCGAACAAAATGATCAGGCCGAACAGACTGGCCAGGATGGCAAACCAGAAGCACCTAAAACTCCCTCGGTCGACCCCCGCTACGACGTCGAGGCCTACCTGAGCCAGGTTCCGTTTCAAGCCGGCGCCCGCGATAGCGTGCGAGATGCCGCCTGTACCGCTTGGTCGGAGGTTGCGGCTGCCTACCGCGATGGAATGCAGGACCCGCAAGAAGCCATCAAAGCCTACCGTCGTGCTTTGAGCAACTGTCCTTCGAGCGCTGACGCACCCCGATGGCTCTATGGCGTGTACCGCCTCCACCTAGTTGCCAACGAGGCACTTCAGGCAGAATCCGCCAAAAAAGAACTCCTCGAGCGCTACCCCGACAGTGAAGCGGCAACCCTCATTCAAGGAAAAGCCCTAAAGAGCCTAGAAGTTGCACCGAACGCCACCCCAGCCTTTTTGGCATTGCATGCAGCGGTCGACCAACGCTCCTGGAAGGAGGCGCTCAAAATCCATCAAGCCCAGGATTGGTCCGCCGCCGAGCGCCCCCAAGCGGACTTTTTAAAAGCGATGGCTCTCGGCGGTCGCGATGGCCGAAATGCCTATTCGGATGCGCTTCGAGCCCTTATTGCGGCCCATCCGAGCACGCCGCAGGCCGCTCAAGCGCAGACCTACTTGACGGCGCTCGCCGAAGGCTCCGACATTGACGAAGGTCCTGTAGATAACGGACCCTACCAGGTGGCGCCCAAAGCCCCGCACCAAATACTTATACTTTTTCCGACGGGTTTTGACGCCAACGCGGTCCGCAATGCCCTGGCTCGGATCCACTCGACGGATTTTGCGGACAAGCCGCTGGGAGTGCGCACGCTTCCGTGGGATGAAGACAGCCAATTGATTTTGGTGGATGGATTCGCATCTGCCTCCGAAGCCCTTTCGTACCGGGACAAGGTTCGGGTGCACCCCGAACTCCGCACGAGAATACCCATTGATCGAACGCGGTACTGGCCCGTAACTGTGGCGAATTTTTCGCACCTTTACCGGTCCAAAGACGAATCAACCTACCGCGCCTTTGTCCAACGCAACTACGGAACTCCATGATGAACCCAGTTAAACGCACCTCAGATTCCGCCCACGAACACAACCGCATCGTTGAAGGAGCGGTCTTCGAAGGCAGCATTCAATCACCTGTCGACATTCGCGTGGACGGATTTATTAAGGGTAATGTTCGCATTCAGGGCAAGCTCGTAGTGGGCCCCACAGGCTCAGTAGAGGGTGAAGTGGTGGCAGCTGAGGCGAGCATCGCCGGCAAGCTTCGCGGAAGTCTGGAGGTCAAAGGCCTCACCACGTTGGCCCAAACGGCTCAGGTTCAAGCCGAACTCTACACCGGTCAAATCAGCATTGAGGCCGGAGCCCAGTTTTCTGGCAACTGCCACATGGGCCCCAAAGAACCGATTTCGAAGCCGATCAACCCCGCTGCGACAGCCCCCACGGCCGCACCCGCTGCGCCCAAGGTGGTCGCTTCGTAATCGAACGGCTTCGCCACCATGTCGCCCAAGCCCAATTACGGATTTGCCCTTGGGCTTGTGGGTCAGATGCTTGCTACAATACTCCTAGGAGCACTTGTGGGTGCGTGGATTGACCCTTCTGAACCCCCTCGAATGGGTCAAATTTGGGGCTCGCTTGCAGGAACCGTGGTAGCAACCCTTCTGGCCATTATTCAAGCAAAAAAGAACGAATAGCAATGAAGCAGTTTATGCTCCAGCTTACCGCGGCGTATGCCGCACTTGCCGCGATTTCGGCAATGGCATTGACCGCTTGGGGAATCCCTTGGTACGGCCTGGGATATCTTTGGATTTCAGTGAGCGGAATTACCGTGTTTTTCTTTGCGTTTGCCTTCGAGCGCAAGCGTCCAAAAACCTTTATCTGGGTCATTCTTGGGGGCGGAATGCTCCGCATGCTGCTCGGTGTGGCCACCGTCGTACTCCCGTTGAGCATGCGCCAACCTGAAGGATATAAGGCTTATGCACTGCAGTTTGCGGCAATTTTTATCCTTGCTCAAGCCGTTGAAACGTGGTTTGCCGTTCAGCGTGTAAACCGCCTGTGATAAACCCCCTTTTCGGACTATCTTTGCCGCGCAATTCGGGACAGATGGGACTAGGACGCTTTTTTACTCTTTTAACGGCAGTCATTTTGCCGATGGGCAGCATGGTTGCCTCAGAAGAAGTTGGGCATAGTGAACATGTGAGCACCTCTGTAGAGCATGCCGAGGTCGAGGCGCACGCTCCGAACGAGGAGGCCTTCAACCCCAACGAAATGATCATGCACCACATCGCGGACAGCCACGGCTGGCACATCCTCGATTGGAACGGACACGCGGTGAGCATCCCCCTGCCCGTAATTCTTTGGACTAATGAAGGCTTGGTGATGTTTTCGTCTTCGGAATTCCACCACGACATCGAAGGCCATCATGTAGTGAATGCGGGAGGACAGCAGTTTGTCAACAAGCACGAGAAAATATACTACGCAGGGACTGAAGAGAAGCCAATGGACTTTTCCATCACCAAAAATGTACTTGCACTCTTGGTGGGTGCAGCCCTTCTGTTGCTCATCTTCTTTTCTGCGGCTCGCTTTTACGCCAAAAACACCAACAAGGCTCCGCGCGGGTTGGCAAGCTTTGTAGAGCCCCTCATTCTCTTCGTTCGCGACGATATTGCGCGCGGCGCGATTCCTGAAAAGCACTTGAACCGCTTTGTGCCGTACTTGCTGACCCTGTTCTTCTTCATTTGGGTGAACAACCTCCTCGGATTGGTGCCGTTCTTCCCCGGGGGCGCCAACTTGACGGGCAATATCGCCGTGACGCTTGTTTTGGCGGCGTTCACGTTGGTCATCACCAACATCAACGGAACCAAGGACTACTGGATGCACATCGTGTGGATGCCAGGGGTGCCCACGGCGCTGAAGCCCATTTTGGCGCTCATCGAGCTCATCGGCGTGTTTACCAAACCGTTCTCTCTGATGATTCGTCTTTTTGCCAACATTACCGCCGGCCACATTCTGGTTCTGTCGCTGGTTTCGTTGATCTTCATTTTTGAGTCAGTATGGATTTCTCCGGGGTCCATCATTTTGACCCTGTTCATTTCGACTTTGGAACTCCTGGTTGCTGCGCTTCAGGCCTATGTGTTTACTATGCTCACTGCAATGTCTTTTGGCGCTGCGGTTGAAGAGCACCACCACGACGACCACGCGCACGCCGACGGACACCATTAACGTTTTCATTTTTATTCATCGTTTCACTTCAAATACCCCCTAAACAATGACTGGTAGTATCGCTGCAATCGGAGCTGGCCTCGCAGTAATCGGTGTAGGTCTTGGCATTGGCCGCATCGGCGGACAAGCTATGGACGCCATCGCACGTCAGCCGGAAGCTTCGGGCAAGATCCAAACCGCCATGCTGATCTCTGCAGCCTTCATCGAAGGTGTGGGTCTCTTTGGCGTCGTGGTTTCGCTCCTTAAGTAATCGTCTACGCGGTCGAGGTTCAGCGCTCCTTCTGGAGCGCTGGACCTTCGGCCGTGAAACGAACTTTTAACACACATTAACGCATGGATTTAGTAACTCCGGGCTTAGGCCTCATAGTTTGGACGACCCTTGTCTTCCTCATTTTGGTGTTCTTGCTGGGCAAGTTCGCCTGGAAGCCTATTCTTAGTGCGGTGCAAGCCCGCGAAGAGGCAATCGATCAAGCGTTGAAGCAAGCCGAATCTGCTCGTGCAGAGATGGGCAAGCTGCAAGCGTCGAACGAGCAACTCCTCAAGCAAGCGCGCGAGGAGAGAGAGGCCATCGTAAAAGAGGGCCGCGCCATGCGCGATGCTATGGTTGCCGAGGCCAAGGAATCCGCTTCAGTCGAAGCCGCGAAAATCCTGGAGTCTGCGCGCACCCAAATTCACCAAGAAAAAATGGCCGCCGTAACGGAACTCAAGAACCAAGTTGCGCAACTGGCCGTGGACATGGCTGAGAAAATTTTGCGTGCCGAGTTGGCCCAGCCCGAGGTGGCTAAGGCGAACATCGATCGCGACCTCAAAGACCTCAACCTGAACTAAGATGAGCCTGTCGTCTCCCCGCTACGCCAAAGCTTTGCTCGACCTTTCTGAGGAGCGCGCGCTGTCGTCTGCTGTTGCAGGAGACATGGTGTTTGTCCGCGAGGCACTCGCTTCAAGTCGCGAACTACAGGTGTTCCTTTCGAGCCCGGTAGTAAAGCCATACCAGAAGAAAAAAGTCCTGTCTCAGGTTTTTGCTGGTTTGAGCGAGCTGAGCCAGAAGTTTATCACACTTGTCGTTGACCATGGTCGCGAGGGGCTTCTCTCGCAGATCGCGGTGAACTACCTGGAGGCCTACCGTCGCCGCCTCGGAACGGTTTCGGCCAAAGTCTCTTCAGCCGTAGCGCTGAGTGCCGCACAGCGCGCTCAGATCGAAGCAGCCATTTTGGCTTCTGGAGCCAAGTCGGTAGAGATTACCGAAGAAGTAAACCCTGACCTCATTGGGGGTCTTGTCGTTCGCGTGGGCGACAAGCAAATTGATACGAGCATCGCGCAGTCGCTGCGCAGCCTGGACCGCTCGTTCCAAAAGAATTTATATATCGCTGATTTCTAATTATTCGAATCATGGCAGACGTCAAACCCGCCGAAATTTCTGCGATTCTTCGCCAGCAGCTTTCGGGCTTTACCTCTGAAGCAGAGCTTCAAGAAGTTGGAACCGTACTTCAAGTAGGTGACGGTATCGCCCGTGCCTACGGTCTTCAAAATGCCCAGTCGGGTGAACTCGTTGAATTTGAGAGCGGCCTTCGCGGCATCGTACTCAACCTCGAAGAAGACAACGTAGGTATCGTACTCCTCGGTGCCGCAGAGGGCATCAAAGAAGGGTCTACAGTGAAGCGGACCGGCGTTATCGCCTCCATCAATGTGGGCGAAGGAATGGTGGGCCGTGTGGTCGACACCCTCGGTACTCCGATTGACGGAAAGGGTCCGATCGAAGGCGAGCGTTTTGAGATGCCCCTTGAGCGCAAGGCTCCGGGTGTAATCTACCGCCAACCCGTTAATGAGCCACTTCAAACGGGTATCAAGGCCATTGACGCCATGATTCCCGTAGGTCGTGGACAGCGTGAGTTGATCATCGGTGACCGCCAAACAGGTAAGACGACCGTAGCGATTGACACGATCATCAACCAAAGAGAATTCTACGACAAGGGTGAGCCCGTGTACTGTATCTACGTGGCCATCGGCCAAAAGGGATCTACCGTTGCTGCTTTGGCGAAGACCCTTGAAGACAAGGGAGCTATGGCCTACACGACGATTGTGGCGGCAAACGCGGCAGACCCCGCCCCGATGCAGTTCTACGCACCATTCGCCGGTGCTGCCATTGGCGAATACTTCCGCGACACTGGTCGCCCCGCATTGATCATTTACGATGACCTTTCGAAGCAGGCTGTGGCCTACCGCGAGGTATCGCTTCTGCTCCGCCGTCCTCCGGGCCGCGAAGCCTACCCTGGTGACGTATTCTACCTGCACAGCCGCCTTCTGGAGCGCGCAGCTAAGGTCATCAAGGACGACGCCATCGCTTCACAGATGAACGACCTCCCCGTGTCGCTTAAGGGCAAGGTAAAAGGTGGCGGATCGCTCACTGCGCTTCCGATCATCGAGACGCAAGCGGGTGACGTATCGGCCTACATTCCGACCAACGTGATTTCGATCACGGACGGCCAGATCTTCTTGGAGGCAGACCTCTTCAACTCGGGCGTACGCCCTGCCATTAACGTAGGTATTTCGGTATCTCGCGTAGGTGGATCGGCGCAAATCAAGCCGATGAAGAAGGTTGCCGGAACCTTGAAGCTCGACCAAGCTCAGTACCGCGAGCTTGAGGCCTTTGCGAAGTTCGGTTCCGACCTCGACGCCGCCACAATGAACGTCATCAATAAGGGTCGCCGTAACGTGGAGATTCTGAAGCAGTCGGTGAACTCACCGATGAGCGTGGAGAAGCAAGTTGCCATCATTTACATCGGAACCAAGGGCATGCTCAACAGCGTTCCGGTGAATAAAATCAAGGCATTTGAAGTCGCATTCATCGAGTACATGGAGGCCAAGCACCGCAACATTTTGGACGCCATTCGCGGCGGAGCCTGGGGCGATGCAGAAATTGGTGCCATCGAGGCAGCAGCAAAAGAAATCATTCCGGCCTACGCCAACTAATTTCTGAACGATGGCGAACCTCAAGGAACTCCGCAACCGTATTTCGTCGGTATCGAGCACGATGCAGATCACGTCGGCCATGAAAATGGTTTCGGCGGCGAAGCTGAAGCGCTCACAGGATGCCATTGTGCAAATGCGCCCATATGCGGAAAAACTTGGTGTGCTCATGGCCAACGTCAGCGCTACGCTTGATGCAACGGAGAATCCGTTCATTGCTAAGCGCCCGCTGCAGCGCGTACTCGTGGTACCTATGACCGCAAACCGCGGTCTTTGTGGCGCATTCAACTCATCAGTGCTGAAGCGCACCAAGCTGGTGCTGGAGCGTTATGAAGCCCAAGGAGTTACCGTCGATCTGTTTGCCGTAGGCAAGAAAGGCCGCGACCAGCTAAGCAAGCTCAACACCTTGGCAGGTAGCGACATTGACGCGGTGGCCAATGTGACGTTTGAGGCGGCGCGCAGCATTGCCCAAAACGCCATGGATGCGTTCATCGACGGAACCTACGACGAGGTGGTGATTGTGTACAACCAATTCAAGAATGCGGCAGTGCAGATGATTCGCGAAGAGGTTGTACTCCCGATTCAGGTTCCGAATGTGTCTGCTGCTGGAGACTACCTCTATGAGCCAAATAAAGAGGACTTACTGTTGAATTTGATTCCGACCCATATTCACATTCAGTTCTTTAAGGCGATGCTTGATTCGCAGGCTTCAGAGCATGGTGCGCGGATGACCGCGATGCACAAGGCTACCGACAACGCGAAGAGCATGCGTGATGGGCTGAAGTTGGACTACAACAAGG
>CAIJMB010000212.1 GCA_903821715.1 uncultured Flavobacteriales bacterium | reverse complement strand
GCCCGATGAGATTGCGGTGTGCAACTTGGCGTCTATTGCGCTCCCCAAGTATGTGGACAATGGTGCGTTTGACCACCAAATGCTCTATGACATTACGTACAAGGTTACCCACAACCTGAACGACGTGATTGACCAGAACTACTACCCGGTTCCTGAAGCACGCAACTCAAATATGCGCCACCGTCCCGTAGGATTAGGTGTACAGGGTTTGGCTGACGCGTTCATCAAGCTTCGCTTGCCGTTCACTTCGCCTGAGGCACGTCAGTTGAACAAGGATATTTTTGAGACCATCTACTTTGCTGCGGTAACGGCATCGTGTGATTTGGCTAAAAGAGACGGAGCCTACGAAACCTTCCAGGGTTCACCGATTAGCGAAGGCAAGTTCCAATTCAATCTTTGGGGCGTAACCGAAGACGAACTGAGCGGACGTTGGGATTGGAAAGCTCTTCGCAAAGAGGTAATGAAGCACGGGGTGCGTAATTCGCTACTCGTGGCACCGATGCCCACGGCTTCGACTTCGCAGATCCTCGGAAACAACGAGTGCTTCGAGCCCTACACGAGCAACCTGTACACCCGTCGTGTGCTTTCAGGCGAGTTCATCGTAGTGAACAAGCACCTTCTCATCGATTTGGTTAAGCTCGGTTTGTGGAACGATGACCTGAAAAATGCCATCATGGCGAATAATGGGTCGATTCAGGAGATTGACGGAATTCCTGACAACATCAAAGAGCTGTACAAGACGGTTTGGGAGCTGTCCATGCGTGACATCATTGACATGGCTGCAGATCGTGGTTTGTTCATCGACCAGTCGCAGTCACTCAACCTGTTTGTGGAGTCACCGAACATGGGCAAACTCACGTCGATGCACTTCTATGCCTGGAAGAAGGGACTTAAAACGGGTATGTACTACCTCCGCACGAAGGCTGCTTCTGCTGCGATCAAGTTTACCGTAAAGAAGCGCACCGAAGCTGCTCCTGAAGCTGAAGTGTTTAGTGAAGTAGACTTAGTGAAGCAACAGCAAGAAGCATTGGCTGCCATGGATACCCCAGAGGTTAAGGTCTATAGCGCCGAGGAGGCCGTGGCATGTTCTCTCGATAATCCGGATGCATGCGAGGCCTGTGGCTCATAGCCCAGAGATTTGCAATTATTGCCAAAAGTGCCCGCCGGACAGCGGGCATTTTTTTATTTGTTACACATTGTTATTCAGGAATTTGCGTACCTTAATGGTGAATTACAATTTCTGAAATCCATGGCAAGGCAACAAAGCGATAGCCGCGATGTGGAAGAGCTCCGCAGACGGCACCAAAACGAGGAGCTGGAGCACGATAAAGCTGCTACCACGACGCAAATAGTCGTGTTAGTCGTCATTTTGGGCATCGTCGGAAGTTTAGCGTACTACTTGAGCACCTAAGCCTCGGAACGTACCTTCGCTTCGCATGAAGCGGTGGACTACGTGGCTTGGCGGTGGCCTTGGATGGGCGCTTGGCGGACCTGTAGGTGCGCTGCTTGGAGCGGCGGTAGGTAACGCATTGTCTGATTTTTGGTCCAAAGACGAAAGAGGTGCAGCGGTGCCTTCTTCAGAACGGGACTTTCATGCTTCATTACTCGTATTGGCCTCAATGGTTATCAAGGCCGACGGTAGGGTTGACGATCGCGAACTCAGTTTTGTCCGCGAACAATTCAAACAGTGGTTTGGTGTCGATCGGGCAAATGAGGCGTTTCGGTTTTTTAAGCAAATAGTTCAGGAGCAGCCCGAACTTACTACCGTGTGCAGTGAGGTGCGGCGGCATATGAGCCTTCAGGGCCGAATTCAAATTGTCGGATTCTTATTCGCGCTGGCCTATGCAGATGGTGAACTTCAGCCATCAGAGCGACAGATTATTGCACGAATTGCACAGTACTTAGGTTTAAATCAATCGGATTTTGATCGACAGGAACTTCTGCACCGTCCGAGCGTGAAGCGCAGGGATCCCTACGAGGTACTTGGATTGGCATCGAATGCAAGCGATTCCGACATCAAATCCGCCTACCGTAAGCTGGTTAAAAAGTACCACCCCGACGCCCTTCAGGGTATGGGCGAAGATGTGGTCAAAGAGGCCGAGGCAACTTTTCGGCAAATTCAGGACGCCTACGAAGAACTTTGTAAGGCCCGCGGCATTAAGTAGGTATGGACTTTCGTGATCCCATCCGCGCCGAACTGACGCAATTCAACAAGGAGTTTCCCAAGGCGTTCAGCTCAAAGGTTGCTCTTTTGGATTTGATTTTGCGTTATGTGGTGCGCCAAAAAGGCAAGCAACTCAGGCCTTCACTTGTGTTTTTGGTGGCCAAGGCCTACGGAAGCGTGGCCGAACGCAGCTTTCGCGGCGCGACATTAGTGGAACTCATGCACACGGCAACGTTGGTGCATGATGATGTGGTCGACGAAGCTGCGGTCCGTCGTTCGATGTTTTCGATTAACGCGCTCTGGAAGAACAAGATTGCGGTGCTGGTAGGTGACTACATGCTTTCTCGGGTGCTCCTGCTCGCCGTAGAATCAGGCGACCATGACCTTCTTAAGATTGTGAGCACCGCGGTGCGCGCTATGAGCGAGGGCGAGCTCCTTCAGATTGAGAAGGCGCGCCGACTAGATATTGATGAGTCGGTGTACTACGACATTATTCAAAAGAAAACGGCTTCGCTAATGGCGTCATGCTGTGCGGTGGGCGCGGCGTCTGTCGGGGTTGACGAGGCTGAAGTCCGCCGTGCGGAGTCCTTTGGTAATGCACTGGGTATGGGCTTTCAAATTCAAGATGATCTGCTCGACTACCAGGCCTACGGGCAGAGCGGTAAGCCTGCAGGAATCGACGTGCGAGAACAAAAAATGACGCTTCCGTTGATCTATGCATTGAGCCAAGCAGATTCGACCAAAAAGCGCGAACTGATGCGTATTGTGCGCCGAAAGTCCAATGACCCTGAAAGCATACGCATCCTGATGACTGATGTGGCGTCGCTCGGAGGTCTTGACTACGCCCGAGAACGCCGTGATCACTACCTCGGAGAGGCCCGAAGAATTTTGACGGAGTTCCCTGAGGGAGAAGCTCGCCAAGCCCTTGAAGTTCTCGTTGATTTTGTGGGCCATCGGGCCAAATAATACCTATCTTCAAGATTATGGGACTTATTTCACCTGCCACTGTTGACCGCATTCTCGATGCCGCTCGCATCGAAGAAGTGGTGGGTGAGTTTGTGACCCTGAAGCGAAGCGGTGGATCCTTTCGGGGGTTGAGTCCGTTTACTCAAGAAAAAACGCCTTCGTTTTATGTGGTTCCGTCCAAGGGAATTTTCAAGTGCTTTTCGTCGGGCAAAGGCGGTTCGGTCGTGACGTTCTTGATGGAGCACGAACAGCTGTCGTACCCCGACGCGCTTCGCTGGCTCGCCAAGAAGTACAATGTTGAAATTGAGGAAGAAGAATCGACTCCCGAACAGGACGCGGTGCGCGACCGACGCGAGAGCATGTTTTCGGTCAACGCATTCGCGCTCAAGCAGTTTAGTGAGTGGATGTGGAACGACGACCACGGCCGCGCCGTGGGATTGGCCTACGTACGCGAGCGCGGATTCACCGACGAGACGATTCAAAAGTTCGAACTCGGCTTTCACCTCGAGGGACGCGACACCTTTGCTAAGGCCGCGCTGAAGGCGGGCTATCAGAGCGAATTTTTGGAGGCTACGGGCTTGTGCATTAAGCGCGAGTCCGGGGACTTGGTCGACCGATTCTGGGGTCGTGCGATGTTTCCGATTCACTCGTTGAGTGGCCGGGTGGTCGGCTTTGGCGGGCGCGTGCTGCGCAGCGACGCCAAAACGGCGAAGTACCTGAACAGCCCTGAGTCTGAGATTTACCACAAGTCCCAGGTGCTTTACGGCCTTTTTCAGGCCAAGCAGGCGATCAGTCGGGCCAATAAGGTCTACCTCGTCGAGGGCTATACCGACGTGATCAGCATGCACCAAGGTGGGGTGCACAACGTGGTTTCGTCGAGCGGAACCGCGCTCACACTAGATCAAATCCGCTTGATTAAGCGCCTCACCGAGCACGTCACTCTGCTGTACGACGGGGATAAGGCGGGAATCCGAGCATCATTTCGCGGAATTGACCTGCTTCTCGAAGAGGGGCTCTATGTGCGCGCGGTGCCCTTGCCGGTCGGTGAGGATCCGGACTCGCTCGCGCGGTCGATGGATTCCGAAGCGCTCAATACCTACCTCACCGAGCACGAGGTCGACTTTATTCAGTTTAAAGTTGAAGCGCTGACCGACGAAGGCCAAGCCCAGGACCCCATTCGCCGCGCTGAAGTGGTTCGGGATGTGGTGCAGTCGGTAGCCAAGATTCCGAATGCGATTTTGCGCGAGGTCTACTTGCGTGACAGCGCCCAGCGTCTGGGAATCGAAGAGCGCAGCCTCTACGCCGAGATGGAGCGCATTCGCGGAGTGGAGCTCAAGAACGCAAGCCAGCGCAGGCCAGACAGGGATCCGTATGAGGATCCGAATCCGCCTGAAATGCAGGTGCAGCGGCCGCAGGCTCCGCGTCCGTTAGCTGTAGAGGAGGCCTTGATCAAGGTTTTGCTACAGCACGGCAGCGAGCGGGTAAAGTGGATGGGCCCGGACGGACTCGAACAGGAAGACGCTGCGGCAGCGCTCATTTTGGATGACGTGAGCGGAGATGAACTGGAGTTTGCGCACGTACCCTACCAGCGGATGTTTGCAGAAATGCTGGCAGTGTGGCATGCTGAAGAACGCATTTTGGGCCCCGAGTACTTCGTGCGCCATGAGGATCCAACGATGGCAGCTACCGCGGCCGAATGCCTGACCGAGCGCCATCAATTGGCGGACTGGTCCCGAAAGAGCATTTACATTGGGGCCGTTGAGGAACAGCTCTCTAGCCACGTACACGAGTGCCTTTTGAGGTTTAAAGAACACCGTTTGGAGGACCGCATCAAAGAATTGGTTGTGGAGTTGGGCGTTTTGACAGATGAGTCCGAGCGACAAGCCAAAATGACCGAGTTTATGAACATTCAAGCGATGCGCAACGCCCTTAGGGCTGAACTTCAGCGCGTGGTATAATCGTTGTGAACGAGTGCACATGAATATTCCAACTCAGCGCCCTTCATGGGGCGTACGATTGATTGCGCGTACTCTGGCTGCCTTTGGTACGGCTTGGTTACTACCGGGAGTAGACCTGGACAAATTCACTACGGCTATTTGGCTTTCGGTAGTGCTGGCACTGCTGAATAGCACGATCAAGCCGCTGCTGGTCATCTTTACGATTCCGTTGACGGTCTTCACATTGGGCCTCTTTTTGCTGGTAATCAACGCCGGTGTGGTGCTGCTTGCCAGCGATTGGGTCGACGGATTCACTGTGGGCGGATTTTGGTCGGCCTTGGCGTTCAGCGTCATCTATTCTGCCCTTTCGAGTATGTTCGAGGGCCAGTGGAGGGTCCACGTACAGGGTTCGCGGCGAGGTTAACCTAAAAGTTACCCTTGGCCGGTAACTCCCCCAGCGATGATGTACTTCATGATGTCGCCGGTTTTGCCATTCAAAGGCTCGACATAACTCGACGGTACCACGTACATATCGCCCATAATGGTTAACGCCAGCGGAACATAGACCATCACGTAGCCCTCGGGCGCGTTGCCGAGTTCTTTGAGTGTGTCGTCGGTCACGAATCCAACCTTGCGCACCTCGCTATCAGGTGCCATGCGCACTAAGACGGCGTTTTCGAATCCCTTCTTTTTGCCGGTCAAGCTTTTCATGACGTCTTTGGTCGAGCTGTACACGAGTTTCACGAGCGGAACCTTTTCGAGCAAGCCATCCACCAACTTCACAAGTGGATTTTTAACGGCGAAGTTGCCCAAGAACCCCACGAGGGTCACCCCAACGAGGAGCGTCAGCAGTCCAAGCCCCGGAATGTCAAAGGGAATAAGCGAATCCAGAGTGCTCAATGCCCAATAAAGAACGTAGGCGGTTAGGGCCAACGGCGTGGTATAGAGCAAGCCTTGGATGAAGTAGTTGATGATGCGGTTTTTCATAGGGTGGGGTAATTGGCTTGTGTTTTCTTAGGCAGTCCGGCGACCACGAGGTTGTAGGACTGTCGGATCCAGGAGGTGAGGGTGCGATTGGGGGCGCTACCGTCGAGGCGCACTGCGCTCCAGTGTGCGGGGCTCATGTGCGATGCGCGTTCGAGGCATGGGTACTCCGCACGAAGGTCGTCGAGTTCTTCGGGTGGGAACTTAAGGGCCATTCCGACGGGTTCGGGTTCGTCCAGCGGAATAATGGCGAACATCTTGCCGGCCACCTTGAGCACGACATGGTCAGGGCCAAACGGAGTCGTAACCTCAGCGTGGGGTAGTTCGGCGGCGTACGCAAGGGCTTCGTCTCGGTTCACGGTACTAAAGTTCGGTCACCGGATCCCAAAAGTGGCGGGCAAAGTCCTGAATTTGATCTTCTTCGATGCGGATCCCTTCGGATTCGAGTTGCTGCTGCATGGCGGTGAATCCGCCGAAGTGGTGCTTGCCCGTGAGGATTCCGAGGCGGTTAACCACCCGATGGGCGGGAACATCGGGTAGGCTGTGGGCCGCGTTCATAGCGTAGCCGACGGTACGGGCTCCGCCGGCGCTGCCGAGGTAGCGGGCAATGGCTCCGTAGCTGGTGACGCGTCCGGTCGGAATCTGGCGCACGACCGCGTAGACGCGCTGAAAGAAGTCCGATTCCGGCGGAGTCACGCGAAGCGAAACTTTAGGTAGGTGATGGTTTTGCCCTTGTCCATAAAGAGTCGCTCGTAGTAGGTCTGGCAGGCAAACGCGACATGGTCGGGGTAGGGCTCAAGCTGGCGGTAGACGTCGTGGTAGGTTTCAAGTACCTCGTGCCCTTGAAGTTCGAGGATTCCGTGTAGGTATCCGTGCAGAAACTCACTGTCGGTTTTGAGGTGCAGGACTCCGCCCGGCTTGAGCAATCGCTGGTAGCGCGCTAAAAAGTTGGGGTTGACCATGCGGTGCTTGGCGCGCTGGAACTTGATTTGCGGGTCGGGAAAGGTGATCCAGAGCTCGTCAATTTCACCGGGGGCGAAGGCGTGTTCGAGCCATTCGATGCGCGTGCGCAAAAAGCCCACTTGGGCCAGGCCTTCGGCCTGGGCCTCTTTGGCGCCTTTCCAGATCCGGGCCCCTTTGATGTCGATGCCGAGGTAGCTCTTTTCGGGTTCGCGTCGCGCGAGGGCAACGGTGTATTCGCCGCGTCCGCAGCCGAGTTCCACGACGAGGGGACGGTCGGACTTAAAAAAATCGGACTTCCACTGACCGCGCAGGCGGAATGTACCCAAAATCTCTTCTTTGCTCGGTTGGACGACGTGCGGCATTGCGTCCAACTGGGCGAACTTTTCAAGCTTGCCTTTTCCCATGGGTCAAAGGTAGGCCTGTCCCGAGGTCGGCTGTAGGTCTAAGAGGCGTGCTTGAACGCTGCGCTCGCCGCGGTACTCGTTCCACGAAAGCTGAAAGGCCGCGTCGACAAGTCCTTCGGGAACCGCGTCGTCCCCCCATTGAAAGTAGATTCCGCGCAGTGAACGCTGGCGAAAGGGGTCAAAAAGTTCAACCTGAAGGTGTTCACCCTCTGCGCCCACCTTTTTGGTGTAGGCGAGTTCCACGCCGCGCACGCCCCACACGGGGGCCGGATTGCCGACGCCGAAGGGTTCGAGCCGGTCCTGTAGCTGCAGCAAGCGCGGAGTGACTTCGTCGATTCGAAGCACCACGTCCACTGAGATTTGCGGCTGGCGCATGGCTTCGGGCCAGCGGCGGTCCACGGCGGCATTCAGGGCGATTCTGAATTCGTCGAGGTTTTCGGGCATGCACGTCATTCCGGCGGCGGCTTTGTGTCCGCCAAACTGAATCAGGTGGGCGCTGGCATCGTCAAGTGCGGCGTACAAGTCAAGGCCTGGTGCACTGCGGGCGCTGCCCGAAAGCACGCCTTCGTGCTCGGTAAAGGCTACGACGGGGCGGTAGAATCGCTCGGCGACCCGCTGGGCGATGAGTCCCACGATGCCCTTGTGCCAGTCGGGGTGGTAGAGCACCAAGGCGAGGTCGTCGGCCACTTCTTCGGCCATTTCGAGCGCTTCATCGACCATGCGGCGTTCGGTGCTGCGACGGGTCGTGTTGAGGTCGTGCAGGTCCTGACTATACTGTTCAATGGGCCCCATGTCGGTGGCGGTGAGCAGCTGTACGGCACGAAGTCCGTGGTCCATGCGTCCGGCCGCATTGATTTTGGGGGCGACACTGAAGCTGAGGTCTCGGGCACTGACGGGTCCGCGTCGCTCACCAATGAGCGCTTGTAAAGCTGGCCGGGGCTTCGTGTTGATGAGCTCCATGCCCTGTATCAGCCAGCGTCGGTTGAGTCCGACCATCGGAACCATATCTGCTGCAATACTCAGTGCAAGCAAGTCCAAGTGGGCGTCGAGTTCTGAAGCATCCAATCCGGCCGCGTCGTAGGCACTGCGCCACAGCATAAATCCCACACCGCATCCAGAAAGGTAGGTGTGTCCAAAGTTGCAGTCGCTTCGGAGGGGGTCGAGTACCGCCAGTGCGTTGGGCAATCGGTCCTCGGGCTGGTGGTGGTCTGCCACAATTACGTCCAGGCCTTGGGCCACGGCGTAGTCGATTTCGTCAAAGGCCTTGACTCCGCAGTCAAGGGCGATAAGTACTTTGGCTCCGAGTTCTACGGCCCGGTCGATGCCTGCTTTAGATAGCCCGTAGCCTTCGCGGTAGCGGTCGGGGATATAGGCCTCGCTGCGCCATCCGCCGGCTCTGAGCGCAAGCGTGCCGACCGAAACAGCGGTGGTTCCGTCGACGTCGTAGTCACCAAATAAAAAAATGAGCTCGCCTTGGGCTCGCGCCACAGCCAGGCGTTCGGACGCCTCGGCCATGCCCGCCATGTCCAGGGGGTTGACTTCGTCGGGATCGGTTCCTTGAATCCAGTCGCGGACCTCATCGAGGTTGTGGAATCCGCGTAGGGCGAGCAGTTCCGCCATAGGCCGATCGACCTGACGCTCGAGCGCGGCCACGTAAGTGGGGTCTGATTTGGGAGGAAGCGTCCACCACTTTCGGCGCGGAGTACTCATAGATCCTCGCGGCGCTGTGCCTGATAGATGGCAGCTTGGTGCTGAACCGAATAGCGATGGACCAACTCAAAAAAGGCTTTGACGTACTTGGGGTCGAGCCCAACACCTGCGGCCTGGGATTCGCGCTGCTCGAGCATGTCGAGCCACCGGTCCATTTGAAATACACTGGCTCCGAGTTCAAGCTTGCGATGGGCCAGGCGCTCCACAATCTCTTGTCGGTGCTGGATGAGGTCTACGAGTTGGGCGTCGATGCGGTCAAGGGACTCACGGTCGGAACTCAAACCGGCGGTCACCGCTGAAGGGTCCGCTTTTTCGAGGTAGTTGGCCAATCGGTCGAGTAGGGCCGCAAAGCGAGCGGGGGTCAGTTGCTGTGCTGCATCGCTCAGCGCTTCGTCAGGCTGTGGATGAATTTCAATCATCAATCCGTCCAGGGCGAGGTCCATCGCGATTTGTGAAACAGACTCCACAAGGTCGCGCTGGCCGGCGATGTGGCTCGGGTCGCAAAAAATGGGTAAGTCCGGAACCTGCCGTCGAAGTTCAAAGGTGAGTTCCCAGCGCGGGTCGTTTCGGTAGGGCTCGGGGTGTGTCGCAAAAAATCCGCGGTGGACCGCAGCGAGGTCGCTCAAGCCCATTTTGTCAAGTCGCTCGAGCGCGCCCAACCACAAGCCTACGTCGGCGTGACTGGGGTTTTTGACGAGTACCGGAATCTGGCTTCCCTTGAGCGCCTCAGCGATCTCTTGGACGTAAAATGGGTTGACGGTGGTACGCGCTCCGACCCAGACGGCATCGGCTTTGGCG
>CAIJMB010000211.1 GCA_903821715.1 uncultured Flavobacteriales bacterium | reverse complement strand
GGCCATTGGCCCCCTTTTTTATGTTACGTGCATTGGATTAAAGTCGGTAGGTTACGCCCAATCCAATAGATTGACCCGAAAGGGTGAATTGTGACATGGGGTCTTGCCAACCATCGTTGTACTTTGAAAACCAAAGTCCAAATGATGGTGCCAACTCTGCTGAAAGTGTCCATCGTGGCTTGACGCGGTAGCGAATTCCGTAGAGAAGAGTAGCCGAAGGGCCGAAAGACAAGGAGCTTCCACTCAGACTTTGGTATCCATTGAACGAACCACCGACTTCGGCTCCGAAGTACGATTTTAATAGGCTGCCACGGCGGCTGAGGCGCTCAAAGCCCACCATTGAGGTGGTGCTGATCCAAAAGTTTTCGTTGCTCGCGCCTTGGCTATAGCTTAGTGTATTTTGCCCTGTGCGAAAACGCAATGCCCATCGGCTGCTCCCGGGTTGAGCTGTGGCTTTGCGTGGACTGGCTTTGGCGAGAAGTTGGTAGTTCCAGAAGCTGCCGAACATACCGCCTTGGGGGGGTGGTGTACGGATTCCGAGTTCGTAGTCCCAACGAGTTTGAGCTGAAAGGGTAGTTACTGCAAGAAGTACAGCGATGCTTAGATTCTTTTTCATACCCTAAAGATGCAGAATTAATACCCTTCGTTGCATGCCCTTGGCGGGAATTCTCCATTTGTTCATGGTACTAAGGGCTACCTTTGCACCATGTCCAATGTGTATCCCAACCTTGTCGTCGCTGGCGCTCCGAAGTGCGGAACCAGCAGCCTCTACTTCTGGTTGGCAGCGCACCCTGAAGTGGCGGCGAGTCGCGAGAAGGAGACCTTCTTTTGGGCGCCCGAAGTCAATCGATTTAATACGCGCTGCAATCATCTAGAGCACGGAGATGGGGCGTATGCATCGCTTTTCGCGCACACTGCAGGGGCTAAGATCCGTTTCGAAGCGACGGCTCCGTACATCTACTATTCAGATGCTGCGAAGGGCTTAGGCGCCTTGCCAGAGAAGCCTCTGGTCCTCTTTATTCTTCGCGAACCAGCGGCGCGTACGCAAAGCCAGTATTTATTTGAGCGCCACCGCACGAAGCGCATTAACGCAACGTTTGCAGACTACCTCAAGGACCCGCAAATATTGGAGCACGGCCACTATGTGCGCTATTTGACGGAGTGGGAAGCAGAACTAGGCCGGGACCACCTGATCATTTGGCAGTTTGAAAAGGTGATGCGCGATCCGCGAAGTGCCATGAAGTCCTTGGCGGCGCAGCTCGGAATTGACCCGGGTTTTTATGAAGATTTTGACTTTGCGGTCCGCAACGAGACCGTTGCCATCCGCAGCAAAGGGCTGCACAAGCTCGGTTTAAGGCTTCAGTCGATGATTCCACTTGCAGTTCAGGATGTGCTGCTGCCCGTGTACCTGAAGTTGAACGGAGCAGGGCGCCCAAAGGCACCTGCTGAGTTGAAGGCCCAAACGGCCGCACTTAAGGCAGAATTCGCTGATTCGAACCGCGAGTTGGCCGCACACTACCCCGAGTTCATTGACCTCGACCTTTGGAAGTGAGCGAACCATTACCACAGCGCGACGTTAGCGAAGGAATGCGCCGTACCCAACTTATTCAGCAGCTCCCTGGCTACGCCGGAATGCTAAGGGTAAATACCCAGTCGGTTCCCCATTCGTACGTAGCACTGCATCACCCGACGGGTAAGTACGTGCACCGTGTGCTCCTTAAGTTGGCTTCGGTGCTGCTCGATAAGGGTGGGGTTCGAACAGTTGGCCATGCCGGGGCCCCTGGATTAGTGATACCTGAGCTAGATTCGGCCCGAGGAGTCGCGCAAATCCCCATTTGGCCGCGAGGCTATTCGGCGGTTGCGCTCAATGTCTTGGGTCACCCAGAGGTTAAGGATGCGGTGACGGTTTCTGCAGAGCCGTTTATGGTGCTTGAATTGGATTCCGCGTGGAACACGTTTGAGGACTACCTCGGCGCGATGAAGACGAAGTACCGGACGCGAGCAAAGCGAGCCCTAACCCTTTCGGCCCACTGCGAGCAGTGTGCGTGCACCGACTGGCCCGACGCCGAATGGCTCGATTGGGCCGGAGAACTGCTCGGAAAAACGCTTGCGGACAAGGTGGTGGCGCTCCCAGAGGACCTGCGCGAACTGCTGGCGACCTTTAAGCGGGTATACGGGCCTGATTTTCATGTGTTAGGCTACCGAAGCCACGGTGCCTGGGTCGGATTCATTACCGCACTTCACGAGGGCGACACGTTGTATGCGCTGCACATGGGTTTTGAACCCGAATTTGCCCGCGAAGCACAGTTTTACCAGCGGAGCATGATGGACGTGGTGGCCCTTGGTATTGAGCTTGGGGTCAAGCGTGTGAATATGGGCCGTACTGCAACCGAAATCAAGAGCACTTTAGGCGCAATGCCATTGAATAACAGCTATGTGTTCATGGCCAACTGCCGTTGGATGCGCTGGCTGGTCCAGGGTTATGTGCGCTGGTTTCACCGCCTGCCGAGCTATGAGCTACGGTCGCCGTTCCGCGAGGACTAAAATTCTAGAATAAATCCAAGTGTCGGAAGCGTGCGCCCCGTATCACTTCGGAGCAACTGCATTGCGTAGCGCGTCGGATCAGTGGGGTCGACGACGGGTTGCTTACTGGCTGGGTCCCGTTGTACCGTGAGGTACGGCATCAGCGGATAGTCGTTCGATCCGAGGTTTTGAAGGTCGAGGTACCACGTGATGCTGTGGTTTTTGCGCGCAATGACCTTATCGATGCGAAAGTCGATTTGGCTAAAGCTGGCGAGTCGCTGGCTGTTGACGTTCGTGTAGTCAAAAACTCCCCGCTGCAGGCGGTCCCAATTGGCCTGGATGGCCGAAGTAGCCTCGTCGAAGGGCGTGAACGGAGTTCCGCTTGAATAGCGCGCCTTGATACCCGCCTGCCAGCCCTTGCCCCACACTCGGCCGGCGGTGATTGAACCGCTGTGGCGGCTGTCCCACACCGAGGGGGCCCAGGTCCCTGCCGCGGTTTGGAATTCAGTCTTGCCGAAGTGGTACGAGGCCATCCACCAGTACTTGCCTTTGAGCTTTTGCTGCAAAAACACCTCGACCCCGTAGGCGCGGCCCTCGCTCGTCGGGGTTGATGCTTGGTCGCCGACGGCTACGTAGGCTCCGATGGCGTTGGCATAACTGATTTGGTCCTGCAGCAAGAAGGGGTAGCGCTGGTAGCCTTTATAGTAGCCCTCAATGCTCACGCGGTAGGTCTTGCCGTTCTGGTACTCTACGCCCGCAGCGGCTTGGCGCACCAGAGCGCTCGCAAGGTCTTCGCGGCGACCCTGGGCCGTATTCGCAGCCTGAATAATGGCGGGCGGAAGCTGGCTGTATTGCCCCACATTGGCGTTGGCGGTCCAGTGCTCGCTCAGCAGGTAGCGCAGGGCGAGTCGGGGCGAAAGGTTGTTGAGCGGATTCGCAGTAGACGTTGAAATGCTTGCGGCATCGGCGCGCAATCCAAAGGTCGCGGTCGCGCGGGGGCCGAGCGGCTG
>CAIJMB010000210.1 GCA_903821715.1 uncultured Flavobacteriales bacterium | reverse complement strand
TAGTCGCTTCGGACCCAGGTCCACTGGACTTCAGCCTGGGCCATTAGCCACGGCCCAAGGTGGGCGCGCCAGCCCAATCCAAGTGGAACGCTCAGGGCGCGGGATCCGTAGATTGTAGTGCCACTGCCTGCGAGGCCTTGGCCCTCGGTCGCGAGTGGACGCAGGTCCATCCATTCGCCCTGGTACTGGCCTTGGGGGTTGTAGGTGGTCACGCCGAATCCGCTGAACAGGTAGGGAGTGTGCTGAAACCGAAAGGAGGGAATGCGCATCGGCAAAAAAGTGACTTCCCCGAGGACCCAGGCGCTCTGGGTTTGGGTCCGCACCGTGATTCCACGCGCTTCGCGGTCGTCCCGACCGCTGTTGATGTCTGAGGCGGTGAATTCACCTTGCTCGGCAACGATGCGCAGTGCATAGTGGGGGTGGCCCTGGTAGCGGTACCCGAGCGTCAACGCGCTGCCTTGCGTGGGAAGCGTATAGGTCGGCCCTACGTCGCCGCGAAAACCAATTCCGCCCCACGAAATACTGAGGTCTTGGCTGTGCTGTGCACCCGCCCCGAGGGACGTCAATAGGGTGCAAATCATGAGGGCGCGACGCATAAGTCCGCAAAGATACGGCCTTTGCCGAGGGCTAGTTGCGACGGTCGAGGCCCCAAAGCAGCTTGTTGCGAAGGGTAGTGGGGAAGTCCTGAACCTCGGTTTGAACCAATCGAAACTTGAAGTCGGCTTGCTGGATGCGAAGGGTGGTTTCGACGTCCAGCGTAAATACGCGGGAGTCCATAGAGCAGAGGTAATTGCCTTCGCGGGCTTCAATTCGAAGTTCGAGTACGCCATCGTTGGGAATAACGAGCGGACGCACCGTTAAATTGTGTGGTGCGATCGGTGTAAGGATGAAGTTCGGCGATTGGGGCATCAAAATGGGTCCGCCGCAGCTCAAATTGTATCCGGTCGAGCCCGTGGGAGTACTAATCAGCAATCCGTCAGCCCAGTAGGTGTTGAGAAACTGCCCGTCAAGGTGGACGTGTACCGAAATCATGCTGGTAGTTCCCTTGCGGCTCACGGCGATTTCGTTGAGGGCGAAGTTGGGGTCGAGCAGCTCGGGTCCATCGGTGGAGGCCTGAAGGGTGAAGCGTTCCTCGATGCGATAGGCTCCCTGTAGAATACGTTTGAGGGCCATGGGCGCCTCGTCGCGGGTGATGTTGGCCAAAAATCCAAGGCGGCCAGTATTGAGTCCGATGAGCGGAATTCCGCTTCGGCCCACCTGCGAGGTGGCGTCGAGTAAGGTTCCGTCGCCGCCAATCACGAGCAGAAAGTCCGGGTTCAGCGCGTGAAGCGATTCGGCCGAAGTGTATTCGGGCAGGTCGAGGCCGAGGTTCCAGCTCTCGTTGAGGCGGTTTTGAAAGCCTCGGTAGATGGTGACGTCACAGCCTTCTTCGCGGAGCGAGGCCAGGGTTCGCTCGACAAAGGGTTGGGCTTCGTCGGGCACGCGTTTTCCGTAGATCGCAATGCGGGCCATGGCTTAAAGGTTGAGGTAGTGAATGAGGTGGTCCAAGTTGTCTTGGGCGTCGTCGTGGCGGCGGCCCGGGGGGTAGGCTCCGAGGACCGTGGCGCCAAGGCGTTCAAGGGTTTCCACGGCTGCCGTGGGGTCGGGCTGGTCGAGGCGGATCCAGGTTCCGAACTGCGCCGCGTTTGCGTCGTAGTCGGTGGCAAGGGCCACCACGCGATAGCCTTCTTCTTCGAGGGCTTGGATCCAGTTGCCGCTGACCGTGTGCGGTCCGCGCAGCCACACGCTGCTGCCCGGGAGCTCAAAGCACCACTGCGCGCCCATCCAATGGGTTAGGCGGGCTGCGCTCAGGCCGCCAAGGAGCTGCATGTCTTGATCGACCACCCCCAAGGAGTCGGTGTGGAGCTCAGCCATCAGATTGAGCGCATCCACGGGGTGCTGGCCCGAGTAGAACGGACGCAGTTCTGAGATGCTTCCGTCAGTCGCAGCCATGCCGGTGTAGCGGCCGGACGCGTCGGCGACGGGCCAGAGTGCGTGGCCCTCGGGGCGTTCAGTGGTCAAAAGGTCGTCCCAAAACATAGGTCAAACGTAAGTACGAATTTCTAAACGGCTGCGCGACCTTTGGCTCACGGTTTAAAACTTTGGAGTATGGCAGTTCTTCGCCCCGCCCGCTTGTCGGTCAACATTAACAAAATCGCGACGCTGCGCAACAGCCGCGGGGGCCAGATTCCGGATGTGCTCTTGGCCGCCCGTCGCGCGCAAGAGTTTGGTGCCGAGGGGATTACCGTTCACCCGCGCCCCGACGAACGCCACATTCGCTACGCCGATGCCCGCGCACTTCGCAGCGTGGTGCACACTGAATACAATATTGAGGGCTATCCGAGCCGTGATTTTATTGATTTAGTGCTCGAGTGCGCGCCCGAGCAGGTGACACTCGTGCCAGATGGCCCGGATGTGCTGACGTCCAACGCAGGTTGGGACACGCTCGCGCATGCCGAAATGCTTCGCGAAGTGGTTGCCGAGTTTCGCGCGGCCGGAATCCGCACTTCGCTCTTTATTGAGTGCGACGCCACCTTAATTGAGGGTGCGCGCGCAGTGGGGGCGGATCGGATCGAACTTTACACTGAGGCTTACGCCAAGGGCTATGAGGCGGCCCTCGCGCTGCGCGCCGAGGGCGATTCTGCTGGATTTGAGCGGCTTCGTGCTGCCGTGGTGGCTCCGTATGCGGAATCTGCATCATTGGCTGCGTCGCTAGGCTTGGGCGTGAACGCGGGCCACGACCTCAGTGCTGAAAACCTGGCCTTTTTTGCTGCATCACTGCCCCAGCTCGACGAGGTATCGATTGGTCACGCCTTGATCGCCGACGCGCTCTATCTTGGACTTGAAAACACCATCCAACGCTACCGCTACCAGCTCGAGTTGGGCGCGCAGGGCAAGGGATTTTAAACGATTAAAGCAGTTATGTCGGTAGTCCTCGAAAGCAAAATTGTCGGAACCGGCCGTCCGCTTGTCGTACTGCACGGCTTTCTCGGAATGGGCGACAATTGGGCCACGCACGCCCGTATTTGGGCGGAACTCGGATTCGAGGTGCACCTCGTCGACCAGCGAAACCACGGCCGGTCGCCCCACACCGCCAGCCACAGCTACGCTGAAATGGTCGAAGATGTCGTCGCCTATGCCGAAGCCCACTTTGGTCATGGCCCCGTGGCTTGGCTCGGCCATTCAATGGGCGGAAAAGTTGTGATGGAGCTCGCCGCCCGCTACCCCAGCTGGGTCGAGCGCATGGTGGTCGTCGACATTGCTCCGAGGGCATATCCTCCCCATCACCAGTTCATTATTGACGCGATGCGCCGCCTCAATTTAGCGGATCTTGGTTCGCGCACCGAGGCCGACCGTGCCCTTGAAGCGGACCTTCCCGACTGGGGAATCCGCCAGTTTTTGCTCAAAAACCTGGAGTGGAACGACGACAAGCAGCTCGCCTGGAAGTGCAACCTTCCCGTGCTCGAAGCCAGCATGGACCGCATCGGGAAGCCCCTCGGCCCGCTCGATCAGTTCGTCGGAGCCGTCCTATTCGTTCGCGGCTTGGCGAGCAACTACATCCGCGACGAGGACTGGGAGGGCATCCTACGGCACTTCCCTTCAGCCCAGCTCGAAAGCATCGCCGGCGCCGGCCACTGGGTGCACGCTGAACAGCCCAAGGCGTTTCAGGAGGCGGTCAATTTGTTTTTGGTCGGCTAGCTCGTTAGCAAGGTTGGCTCGTTAGCAAGGTTGGCTCGTTGGCAAGGTTGGCTCGTTGGCAAGGTTGGCTCGTTAGCAAGGTTAGCTGAGATTGGCTCGTTGGCTCGCCAGTAACTGGTAACTAGTCACTTGTTGCGGCAACGCCTCAAAGCGCCGATAGGCATTCGGGTATAACCGGATTTTACTTTTTCTCTCAATGCGCAAAATGGATATTTATCTGTATATCAGATCATTGACGAAAATATCCGTTTAGAGAATTTAGCTGCGTAGCAGCCCAAGCCGCGCAGCGGACCTAGCGCGAAGCGCAAAAAGCTAACGAGCTAATCTCAGCCAACCTTGCCAACCTCGCTAAAACGCGGGCTTCAGCACAAGTTTTTGTATCGCCCCCGGGTGAGCGAAGCGCTGGGCGCTGAGGTCGGGTTCGCTGAAGCGGTTCCGGGCGTTGTTGCTGAAGGCGTAGGGCTCGGTGGGGTTGGTGAAGACGCCGCGGTCGAGCTTGCGGTTGCCGTTGGTGTCGAAGTAGGCGGCGACGATGTAGGTTCCGGCGGGGCGGTCGCCAAGCTTTAGGACTTGGGGGTTGCTGGTGGCGGCGATGACGAGCTCTTCGATGGGGGTTCCGTCGGAGCGACGCAGCGAGATGAGCCACGCGGAATTTTTAGAGCGCTTCGACCACTCTGAGGCTTCGACGCGGCACTCAATCGATAGGGTGGTGGGCACGCGAAGTTCCGCGGGCGAAAAGCTCCAGAAAAATATGATGAGAATTAGGCTGAACAGCCTGGCCGCCATGGGATTAGCGGATGAGGACCACCGAACCTTGCTCAGAGAGGCGAACTTGGTTGGTGCCGTCGGGATCGACGTACGTCGCATTCAGCTGCCAGAGGTAGGTGCCCTCTTTCATGGCGCGGCCGTTGTAGTTGCCGTCCCATCGGTCGCGCGGATCGGTGTTCTCGTAGACGAGGCGACCGTAGCGGTCAAACACGCGAAGGCTGTAGGTCACCATTTCACAGGCCTCTGAAACCACGACACCAAAGAAGTCGTTGGTGTTGTCGCGGTTGGGCGTGAAGGCATTGGGAGCAAAAACTCCGCACACCTCAGAAGGCGTAGGAAGCGTTTGGCCCATGACAGGAGCGGCAAGAGCGATCAGGAGGACAATGAGAATTCGGCGCATAACTGAAAACAAATATAGACGGAAAAATTAGCCGCCACCCCCCTTGCGGCGAAGTCGGGGGAATTGGGTGCGCGAACGATCCGGCTCGTTGATCGAACGGCTCGTGTCGGAGTCAGAATCGTCCCATTCGAACTGGTACTTCTTTTCGGGGGCAACGGTCTGGTATTCTGTGGGTTTCACCGCATTTTTGATCTCGGATGCCTGCTTGTTCCAGTCCTGGGTGACTGAGGTTTTGACGTCCTGTTTGAGGGCTTGACCGTCGAGCTTGATGCTGAGCTTGTCGATGGGGCCGGTGGCTCGGATCGGAACCCACACGGGGCCGCGGGTCGACTCTTCGGTGATGTAGGCGTCGAGGTCTCGGCTCCGCTTGGGTTTTTTGCCTCCGAGGAGTTCGCGGAGCTGCAGCTGGAATCGGTAGTCGACGACTTGGTCAAACCCGTGGGTTCCGGCCACCTTCAGCTGTAAGGCGTTGTTTTCGAGCAGCATTTCGGGAATCAGGACCCGCTGCTGGGAGATGTAAATGGTGTTGCGCACCGGGGCAAAGCGCACGTCTTTGAGGTCCTCGACTTCGGCGAATCGGGCGAGCTGCTGCAGGGCGCTGAGGTCGCGAAGGCGTCCGCCCTCGAGGTTGAACTGGATTTCGGCGATGAGGCTGGACGGAACCCAGTCGTAGTTTGCGTCAAAGTCCAG
>CAIJMB010000209.1 GCA_903821715.1 uncultured Flavobacteriales bacterium | reverse complement strand
CCCCCCACTGGATGGCCTTTTTAACCGATTTAACGGCCAAATTGCGCAAAAAGTCATCTGGCAGCGCCAAGCCCCTAAAAGGCGCTTAGTGGGCCCCTTCTGAAGCCAACTGGTCGAGGTCTACGCCGCGCGACTTCAGCACGCGAGACACCGTAACCGCATAAAATGCGAGGTAGGCAAAGCACACGACGCCGACCCAAAACGACTGACGCAAACCAAGTAAGGCGTCATCCGCCAAGTAGCCCTGCAGCAAGCTGACGATTCCGCCACCCATGATCATCATGATGAGGGCGTTGGATGCCTGAGGCGTGCGTCCACCAAGGCCCGTAATCGCCAGCGTGAAGATGCACGGCCAAAGGGTTGAGGCAAAGAGCCCGACGCTCAAGAAGGCGTAAATGGCCAACGGACCCTCAGCGTTCATGCCCAAAATGAGGGCCGCCGCACCTGCCACTGAGTAGTAGAGCAGCTGGCGGGCAGGATTGCCCTTCGTGCTCCAGTCCAGTAGGGTCAGCAGCGCAATGGCCGCGAGGTAGGGCAAAAAGGCAACGGCATTGTGGCCCGCCGCAGTGTTCACCGCGAGAAACACGCCAAATGCGGCAAGGGGCATCACCCAGCGCATGGCTTGGCGCGCGGTTCCGCTCAAGCCCATCGCGCCCGAGGCAGCCGTCCAACGGCCGATCATCAGCGACGCCCAGTAGAGCGATACGTAGGGCGCAATCTCGTGCAGCGCCACGCCCTGAAACTTCTCGAGGTAGGCCGGCAAATTACTGGCCGTCGACACCTCCACCCCCACGTAGACAAAAATCGCGACCATGCCCATCCAGACTTGGGTCAAGCCGAGGGTTCCGGACGGAGCATCAACCTGCACCGCGTCCGCCTCCTCAGCGGCCGGTCCACCAAAATCCGACTTCCAAAAAATGAATCCGAATAGCGTAAACAGCGCGCCCAGCGCCAGGTACGGAAGCTTGACCGCCTCAATGTCCAAAGTCGTATTTGCGGTGGCGCCGATTCCGAAAATCGCAATACTAACCACCAACGGACCCAGCGTCGTTCCAAGGTTGTTCACGCCGCCCGCCATGCTGAGGCGCTGCGACCCTGTTTCGGGAGTTCCCAGCGCAATGGCCAGTGGATTCGCCACCGTTTGCTGCAGGCTAAATCCGAGGCCCACCACGAGCAATCCCGCCAAGAGCAGCGGAAACGACGCCTGGTTCGCCGCCGGAATAAACAATAGGGTTCCGAGGGCGCTGATCCAAAGGCCGATTCCGAGCGACTTTCCGTAGCCCACCGTCGCCACCAAATCCTTGCCCCAAAGGCGCGTCAGCAGCAAGTAGCCCAGCGCCCCCACCGTGTAGGCCACATAAAAGATGAACGAAATCATCTGGCTCTGCCACTGCTCCAAACTGAGTTTACTCTGAAAAACCGGAATCAAAATATCGTTGCTGGCCGCGACGAAGCCCCAGAAAAAGAAAACCGAAACCAGAATGGCGAAGTGCTTGCGCATAGTGAGTGTGTTATGGTACTGGCTACTAATATAGCGCAATTGCGAGGTTGGCAAGGTTAGCTCGTTAGCTTTTTGGTTTCTAGTAACTGGTAACTGGTTGCCGCGGAACGGCGAGCCAGGAGCAAGAAACCAATCGAACCCCTTATCAGGTTATAACTGGATTTTACTTTTTCTCGCGTACCCAAGAAGCAAGGGACACGAAACGGCACAAAGGGGACCCAGCCGCACAGCGGCCCTAGCTGCGAAGCAGCCCTAGCCCCGAAGGGCCCCTAGCGCGAAGCGCAAAAAGCTAACGAGCCAACCTTGCCAATCTCAGCGAACCCCGCTAATTCAGCCAAGGCCGCGGATCCTGGTTCTGCGTGTTCATCCACAGCTCGAAGTGGAGCGTGGCAGCACCTGTTTCGGGATCTTCCATCACGCGGCCTAGGGCCTCCTTGGTGTCGACCTTGG
>CAIJMB010000208.1 GCA_903821715.1 uncultured Flavobacteriales bacterium | reverse complement strand
ACCCTGTTCTAGGGCGGTCCAGGCTTCGTCGGCCGTTAGTTCAACTTCGGGTGTGTTCATGGGTGCGGAACTCGGGCGAAGGACGAGTACCCCACTTGCAAATACTGCAGCAATAGCCGCGGCCGTCCAAGTGAGTCGACGCATCCGCGTGCGGCGTTGCGTGGCCGCCACCGCTGCGCGGGTGGCTCGCTCGGCCAGTTGGGCGGCAAAGTCGTCCGGAACGTGGATTCCGTCGCGTCTCTTGTGGGGTTCAGTGCTGAAGTTCATGGGCTTGGTTGTACTTAGGATTCCGAATGGAGGTCAAGGTTTAATCCGACCATGGTTTTTTTGATTTTGGCAACGGCATGGTGGTAGTTGGCTTTGAGTCCGCCTTGGCTGGTTCCGAGGATGTGGGCGATGTCGGCGTACGGAAGCTCGTCAAAGTAGCGGAACTGGAACACGAGCCGCTGCTGTTCTGGGAGCTGCGCCACTGCAGCATATAGGGCGGTGAGCACTGCATCGGCTTCGAAGTAGGGGCTGTCGGGGATACCCGCAAGTTCCGAGGGGTCCGTGGTCGCCACGGGACGGCTACGTCGTTTGGCGCTCAAGGCCTCATTGATCACAAAGCGGTACGCCCAGGTGCTGCGCTGGGCATCGCCGCGAAAGCTGTTCCAATTCGACCACATTTTAATGCTCGCATCCTGAACACAGTCTTGTGCGGAACCGTGGTCCAGCACAATGCGCAGCGCCGCCCGGTACCATTGGTCCGCGTGGCGCTGCACAAGTTCGGTAAAGTCGCGAAGGGCTTCGGGCTGCATCGAGGCTAAGATGCAGAAAAGCTGCGTTGGTTTAATCAACTGTTGGTTGAGATTAGCTCGTTGGTTTTTTGCGCTGCGCGCTAGGGCCTCTACGCGGCTATGGCTGCAGGGTAGCTGGGTTCGTTGTGCGATTAAGGCTGCAGACAGCTATTTTTCTAAACGGATTTTTCATATAACTCATTGATAACATGAGTCATAGCTGTTTCGAGATTTTTGAGAAAAAGTAAAATCCGGTTATAACCGAATGCCGTTCGACGACAATGGTCGTTACTGGTTGCTCGTTGCTTGTTCGGCCCGATGCCGTACACGAGATACGAGAAACGAGAAACAAGTAACGAAATGGCTAACGAGCCAAACTTGCCAACTAGCGGTTCCGCACCCTCAGCGCAGCTTCCACGATGGCGGCGGCGTTGAGGCCGTACTTGTCCATGAGCTGGGCGGGGGTTCCGGATTCGCCAAAGGAATCGTTGACGGCCACCATCTCGATGGGGGCGGGGCGGTGCATGCCGAGGGTCTGGGCAACGAGGTCGCCGAGGCCGCCGTGGCGCTGGTGCTCTTCGGCGGTTACGACGCGTCCGGTTTTGGTGACGGACTTGAGGAGGGCCTCGGTGTCAAAGGGCTTGATGGTCGCGAAGTTGATGACTTCGGCCGAGATGCCTTGTGCGGCGAGGGTATTTGAGGCCTCGAGGGCTTCCCAGACGAGGTGGCCAGTGGCAGCGATGGTGAGGTCGGTGCCTTCGACGAGGACGTCGGCCTTGCCGATGACGAAGGGCTTGTCGGCGGGGGTGAAGTTGGCGACTTTGGGTCGTCCGAAGCGCAGGTAGGCCGGGCCGTGGTGGGCCGCCAAGGCGATGGTGGCTGCTTTGGTTTGGTTGTAGTCGGCCGGAACGATGACGGTCATGCCCGGAAGCATTTTCATCAATCCGATGTCTTCGAGGATTTGGTGCGTCGCACCGTCTTCGCCGAGGGTGAGGCCTGCGTGCGAGGCGCAGATTTTTACGTTTTTGTCAGAGTAGGCAATACTCTGGCGGATTTGGTCGTAGACCCGTCCGGTCGAGAAGTTGGCAAAGGTTCCGGTGAACGGAATCCAGCCGCCAATTGTGAGGCCCGCGGCCATGCCCATCATGTGTGCCTCAGCGATTCCGGTCTGAAAGAAGCGCTCGGGGAACTCCTTAGCGAAGGCGTCCATCTTGAGCGAACCGGTGAGGTCAGCACAAAGTGCGACGACGTGGGGGTTGCTGCGTCCGAGTTCGAGCAGACCGGCTCCGAATCCGCTGCGGGTGTCTTGGCTTCCTTGGTTCGTGTAGGGGTGCATGGGGTGTCTAATTACGGGAGGTTAACGATGGCCGTGGCTCCTGAAGTCACGGTAAACGATTGGCTTTTGCTGTACGCGGTTTGCTGGGCTGCTTTGGGGCGGTAGACGACGGTATAGGATCCGGGCTGCAGGGCAAAGGCCTGGCGGGTTTGGTTGGGGTCGAGCGGAACCACGTACGTCCAGTCGTCGTTTTCGCGCAAGAAGATGGCACCGATACTGGCGATTTTGAGGGTGATGCTCGCGCTGCCGGGCGCGGGAATACTGAGTTCGGTAGTCTTGCCGCCTTCGACCACTACGGTTTTGCGGTAGCGGGGCAGGGTGAGGATGTCGAGCTCGTAGGTTCCGACCAAGTAGCGCTGCTCGCTACCGAGGGGCTGCACGTGCACGATTTCGGTTGAACCGGGCTTGCGCACCACGGCGAGGGGCGGAGTTTGGCGGCTGGGCATTCCGTACATGTTGAGGCGAAGCCCGCCTTGTGCGGCATTGGCACCCAGGTGGTTGTGCTTGCCCGCATGCACGCTGCTGACCCCGATGTGTACGGGCGGAACGGTGTAGACGGTTCCGCGGTACGGAACCAGCGGGTCGAGGTCGAGCGTGTCGGGCGAACCGAGGTAGTTCATGGTGTGGATGAGGGCCTCTTCGGTCGCGCCGCTGGTGGCGTTGAAGAGGATTACCGGCACGTCGGTCTCAGACGAGACGCCTCGGTGGTCCTGCAGGTTGATTTGGGCCGAGGTGTTGTCGAGGGCCTGGGTCATGATGACGTTGAGTGCCTTGCCAAAGGTTTGTTCGTCGCCGGCGTCGAAGTAGGTTCCGATGCAGCCCAAGTCCTTGGCGAAGTTGGCGTCGAGGCCAATCCCAATGACAAAGGGTTTGAGCATGATGCCCTTACTCTGAAGGATGGCCGAGGCTGCACAGGGGTCGCCGTCGCAGGCCTCAACTCCGTCGGTGATCAGGATGATAATTTCGCGGCAGTCGTCGCAATCAGGGAAGTCGCCGCCCGCCTTCAGGATGCTGTTGGCGATCGGCGTGGTGCCCATGGGGCGCAGCCCGGCAATGGTTTTTTGGATGCGCGGAATCGAGTTGGGGCTGAACGCCACCTCGAGCCGCGTGTCGTTGCAGTCCTGGGGCGGAACCGGTTTTTGGTGCCCGTATACCCTTAAGGCCAGTTCGAAGTTGGGGTTCTCGATACGCGCCAAGCTGTCGAGCAACTCGCGCATGAGGCGCTGGGCGACTTCCATGCGGGTTCCGGTTTGCCACCGGGAATACATGGAGTTTGACGCATCAAACACGAAGAGGATTCGCGTGAGCGGTTCGGGCTTTTTTTCGGGCGGAGGCAGCACGCCCTGCGCCCAAGTCCCAAAGGATCCGGCGAGCAGGAGGAGTGCGAGCAGTCCGCGGCGCAGCATGAACTTAGTAGTCGCCGAGCGTTTCAGGGCACTGCGCGAGTGCGCGTGCGAGTTCGTCGTCGTTGGGGGCAACGCCGTGCCACTTGTGGGTTCCGGCCATGAAGTCCACTCCGTGGCCCATGGCGGTCTTCATGATGATCACGACGGGTTTGCCTTGGCCGGTGCGGGTTCCGGCCTCACGAAGGGCAGCACGTACGGCGTCGAGGTCGTTGCCGTGCTCGAGGTGCATGACGTCCCATCCAAAAGCGGCAAACTTGGCGCCGAGGTCGCCCATCGGAAGCACTTCGTCGGTGCTGCCGTCAATTTGCTGGCCGTTGGCGTCCACTGTGGCGATGAGGTTGTCGACTTTTTTGGCTCCGGCGTACATGGCGGCTTCCCAAATCTGGCCTTCTTGCAGCTCTCCGTCGCCATGCAGCGTGTACACGAGGTGCTTGTCGCCGTTGAGTTTTTTGGCTTGGGCGGCGCCTACGGCGACGCTCAGACCTTGACCCAGAGATCCGCTCGCGATGCGCACCCCGGGCAAGCCGTCGTGCGTGGTTGGGTGGCCCTGAAGACGGGTGTTAATGAGGCGAAAGGTCGAAAGTTCCGAAACGGGGAAGTAGCCCGAACGCGCCAACGTGCTGTAGAGTACCGGTGAAATATGGCCGTTGCTCAAAAAGAAGAGGTCCTCGCCGCGTCCGTCCATGGTGAATGCCGACGGATTGTGGCGCAGCACGTCAAAGTACAGTGCGGTGAAAAACTCGGTGCAGCCCATGGATCCGCCGGGGTGACCCGATTGCGGTTTGTGCACCATGCGCAGGATGTCGCGGCGAATTTGCGAGGGGTAGTCGTAGATTGAGGCCATCAGTAGCGGATTTACCGCAAAAGTACGGCCTATGTTCGGCTACCTTTGCGGCCCAAATACAGAAGTAATTAACGAGTTATGAAGGTTGGAATCGTAGGTCTACCCAATGTCGGCAAGTCGACGCTGTTTAACTGCTTAAGCAATGCGAAGGCCCATGCGGCCAACTTTCCGTTTTGTACCATTGAGCCCAATGTGGGGACGGTCAACGTTCCAGATCCGCGGATGGATGCGTTGGCAGAGATTGTGGTTCCGGAGCGCGTTGTGCCGGCGACGGTAGAGATCGTAGACATTGCCGGCCTCGTGAAGGGCGCTAGCAAAGGCGAGGGCCTCGGTAACCAGTTTTTGGGCAACATTCGCGAGTGCAATGCGGTATTGCACGTGCTGCGCTGCTTTGAGAACGACAACATCGTGCACGTCGACGGAAGCGTGAATCCGCTCCGCGACAAAGAGACGATTGACTTTGAGCTTCAGCTCAAGGACCTCGAGACACTTGAGAAGCGTTTGGACCGTGCCCGCAAGGCCGCGAAGGGCGGAGCGCGTGAATCCGTGCGCGAAGTGGATATGGCCGAGCGCCTTAAAAAGCACATCGAGCAGGGCAAGTCCGTCCGCGGATTCGACCGCACCGAAGAAGAAAACGAGTGGATTGCTGACTACCAGCTTCTGACCGACAAGCCCGTGATGTACGTCTGCAACGTCGAAGAGACGTCTGCCAAAACAGGAAACGCTTGGGTTGAGAAGGTGCGCGCAATGGCTGCAGAAGAAGGTGCGGGCGTCCTTCACTTGGCTGCCGCGACCGAGGCCGACATCGCCGAACTCGAAACGTACGAGGAGCGCCGCATGTTCCTCGACGACCTCGAGCTCGAGGAGCCTGGTGTCAACCGCCTGATTCGCGAGGCCTACAACCTGCTGCAGCTCCATACCTACTTTACGGCCGGTGTGAAAGAGGTTCGTGCGTGGACGATTCCGCGCGGAGCCACAGCTCCGCAGGCCGCAGGGGTCATTCACAGCGACTTTGAGAAGGGATTCATTCGCGCCGAAGTGATTAGCTACGACGACTACGTGAAGTACCGTTCAGAGTCTGCGTGCCGAGAGGCCGGACGTCTTCGGGTCGAGGGCCGCGAGTACCTCGTCAAGGACGGGGACGTCCTGCACTTCCGATTTAACGTTTAACTCGGATAGGTACTGCGGTACCTGTATCCCGGCTCGGAATCAAAGGCGCATTCACCCTCAAAGTGCATACCGATTCGCTCAAGAACGCGCTGGGAACGTAGGTTTCTTCGGTGGGTTCGTGCAATTATTTCGGGGATTTCGAGGTATTGGTGTCCGTAGTTGAGGCAGGCTAAAGCAGCTTCTGAAGCATAGCCCTGTCCCCAGTATTCCTGAGCCAATCGAAACCCGAGATCAACTTCGAGCCGGTTATCGGCCCGACGCAATCCGCACCAGCCCAGTTTAGCTCCATCTGCATGGCGAACGATTAGCCAGCGTCCAAAACCGTGAAGTTGGTACTGTCTGTAGTTCTCAATGAAGGCACGAGCGTCGTGAACCGATTCAAAAGCTCCGTCTCCCGTGTACTCCAGCACTTGGGGGTCAAGATTTAGTTGGTACAAGAATCGAGCATCTTCGGGGGTCCATTGCCGTAGGATTAGTCTTGGTGACTGAAGTTCCGAGGATACCATGAGGTAAAATTAACGTCTATAATGGGTCGCGGTTAGAGGATTATTCTGTTGAAAACTCCCTTTGGTGGCGCGGGTTTGCTGTGATGTTTTGCGTTAGATTCGCAGGATATCATGACCGAGCCCGTACTATATACCGAAGACAACATCCGCAGCCTTGAATGGCAGGAGCACATCCGCCTCAGGCCCGGGATGTACATCGGTAAGCTCGGTGACGGCAGCAGCGCCGACGACGGCATTTACATTCTCATTAAAGAAGTTGTTGACAATTCGATTGACGAATTCGTCATGGGCGGTGGCAAAACCGTAGAGATCAGCGTGCAGAACGGGTCGGTGACGGTGCGCGACTACGGCCGCGGAATTCCGCTTGGCAAGCTGGTCGACGTCGTATCGAAGATGAATACCGGTGCCAAGTACGATTCAAAGGCGTTCAAAAAGTCAGTAGGTCTCAACGGGGTCGGTACCAAGGCCGTCAACGCCCTGTCGTCCAACTTTACGGTTCAAGCGTTTCGCGACGGACAGTCAAAGACGGCGCGCTTCACAGGCGGAATTCTTCAGGAAGAAGGCCAGCTCGAGGCCACGACAGCCCGCCACGGAACCAAAGTGGTCTTCACCCCCGACGCCACGATTTTTCACAACTACCGCTTTCAGATGGAGTACGTCGAGCGGATGGTGTGGAACTACGTCTACCTGAACCCAGGCCTCAGTATCTACCTCAACGGCCAGAAGTACTTTTCAGAGAACGGCCTCAAAGATTTGCTGGCCAACAACCTGAGTGGGGAAGTGATGCACGACATCATTCACCTCAAAGGCGAAGACATCGAGGTGGCACTCACGCACGCCGAGCGCAGCCAGAGCGAGCAGTACTACTCGTTTGTCAACGGCCAGCACACGACTCAGGGCGGAACGCACCAGGGCGCTTTTCGCGAAGCACTGGTCACCGTGCTGCGCAACCACTACAACAAGCAGTACGACGCGGCAGACATTCGCCAGAGCGTGATCGGAGCGATCAGCATCAAAGTCATTGAGCCCGTATTTGAGTCCCAGACCAAGACCAAGCTCGGCAGCCAGGACATGGGGCCCGAGGGACCCTCGGTGCGCGCGTTTGTGCTGGACTTTTTGAAGACCGAGCTCGATAACTTCTTGCACCGCAATCCGGAGGTGGCTGATGCCATTCAAAAGAAGATTTTGCGGGCCGAGCGCGAGCGCAAAGACCTCGCGGGCATTCAAAAGTTGGCGCGCGAGCGCGCCAAAAAGGCCAACCTGCACAACCGCAAGCTGCGCGACTGCAAGGTGCACTACAACGACATCAAGCACGACCGCCGGCTTGAGACGACCCTGTTCATCACCGAAGGTGATTCCGCCTCGGGATCCATCACCGCTTCGCGCGACGTGCAGACCCAGGCGGTGTTTAGCCTCAAGGGTAAGCCGCTGAACTGCTACGGGTTGACCAAGAAAGTCGTCTACGAAAACGAGGAATTTAACCTGCTGCAGGCCGCGCTCAACATTGAAGACGGCCTCGAAGAACTTCGATACAACAACGTGGTCATCGCCACCGATGCCGACGTCGACGGAATGCACATTCGGCTACTGCTGATCACTTTTTTCTTGCAGTTCTTCCCTGAGCTGGTACAGGAGGGGCATCTCTATATTCTGCAGACGCCATTGTTTCGTGTGCGCAACAAGCAAAAGACGTTCTACAGCTACGACGAGCGCGAAAAGCAGTCGGCCATGGAGTCCCTCGGTGGCAAGCCTGAAATCACTCGATTTAAGGGGTTGGGCGAAATTTCGCCGGGAGAGTTCAAGATGTTTATCGGTTCAGACATTCGCCTGGAACCCGTGATGCTTGGCAAAGAGCAAATCGAGCAACTGCTTGAATTCTACATGGGTAAGAACACCCCCGAACGCCAAGAGTTCATCATGGACCACCTGAAAATTGAAAAAGACGACCCAGCGTATGTCGGATGAGATGCTTCCCCCTTCGGATGAGTCGCTTGAATTGAGCGCTCCGGATTCGGTTGTGCCCGAGGGTGAGGTCATCAAGCCTGTGGAGTCCCGAGTGCGCGGCATGTACCGCGAGTACTTCTTGGACTATGCCAGCTACGTCATTTTGGAACGTGCGGTTCCGGCCCTTGAAGACGGCCTGAAGCCAGTACAACGTCGACTGATGCACGCCCTCTTTGAGATGGAGGACGGTCGCTTTCACAAAGTGGCCAACGTTATCGGTCAGACGATGAAGTACCATCCGCACGGCGACGCTTCGATTGGCGATGCACTCGTGCAGCTCGGCCAAAAGAACCTCTTGATCGATACCCAAGGAAACTGGGGCAACATTTACACCGGAGACAGTGCGGCAGCTCCCCGATACATCGAAGCGCGCCTGAGCAAGTTTGCCCTCGACGTGGCTTTTTCGCCCAAAATCACGCAGTACCAGGCGAGCTACGACGGCCGAGGCAAGGAACCGATCTTTTTGCCGGTCAAGTTTCCGCTGCTGCTGGCGCAAGGCGTAGAGGGTATTGCGGTGGGTTTGAGCACCAAGATCCTTCCGCACAACTTTAACGAGCTGATCGACGCGTCGGTGGCGCACCTTCGCGGACGCAGTTTTCAGATTTACCCTGACTTTCCCACGGGCGGAATCGCCGACGTCAGCGGATACCAAGACGGGGAGCGGGGCGGGCGCGTTCGGGTTCGCGCGAAGATTGAAGTTGAAGACAAGAAGACGCTGATAATCAGGGAAATTCCGTTCGGGACCACAACCACCTCAGTAATCGAGTCCGTGATCAAAGCCAACGACAAAGGCAAGATCAAAATCAAAAAGATCGAGGACAATACGGCAGAGCACGTAGAGATTGTGATCCATTTGCTGCCAGGGGTTTCGCCCGACCAAATGGTGGATGCGCTCTACGCGTTCACGGCCTGCGAGTCATCGGTGAGCACCATGGCCTGCGTCATTATCGACGACAAACCGGTGTTCATGGGGGTTCGCGACATGCTCCGCCGGTCCACCGACACTACGGTGGCCGTGCTCAAAGCGGAGCTCGAGCTCAAGCTTCACGAGCTTCAAGAGCAGTGGCACTTTGCAAGCCTTGAGAAGATCTTTATCGAGCACCGCATCTACCGCGACATCGAAGAGGCCGAAACCTGGGAGGCGGTCATGGAAAACATTCGTGTGGGATTGGCTCCGCACACCAAGCACCTGCTGCGCGCGGTCACCGACGAGGACATCGTGCGGCTGACAGAGATTCGAATCAAGCGCATTTCGAAGTTCGACGCCAACAAGGCAGACGACCACCTTCGCGCGCTCGAAGGCCAGATTGCAGAGATTAAGCATCACCTTGAAAATCTGATTGATTACGCCGTTGAGTTCTTCAAAAACTTGAAGAAAAAATACGGCGTGGGGCGCGATCGCAAAACTGAGCTCCGCGGCTTTGAACAGGTTGTGGCCACCCAAGTGGCGATTGCCAACGCCAAGTTGTACGTCAACCGCGCTGAGGGCTTTGTCGGAACCGCATTGCGCAAAGACGAGTTCGTCGGAGACTGCGCGGACATCGACGACGTGGTGGTCATTCGCCGCGACGGAAGCATGCTTGTGACCAAAGTCGGCGACAAAAAGTTCGTGGGAACCGACATCATGCACGTTTCGGTGTTCAAAAAGGGTGACGAGCGCACCATTTACAATGTGATTTACCGCGACGGAGCCCGCGGGGCATCGTTTGCGAAGCGCTTCCCGATTAGCGGTGTAACCCGAGACAAGGAGTATCCGATCACCCAAGGCACCAAGGGGTCTGAGGTGCTGTACTTGAGCGTCAACCCGAACGGCGAAGCCGAAGTCGTCACGGTGCACCTGCGCGCGATGCCTTCGCTCAAGAAGCTGCGCTTTGACTTTGACTTTACCGACCTTGCCGTGCGCGGCCGGGCGGCGAGGGGCAATACCGTGACCAAGAACACGGTCAAGCGAATTGAGCTCAAAACCGAAGGGGTGAGCACCTTGGCTGCGCGTGAAATTTGGTTTGACGAGACCGTGCTCAAGCTCAACGACCAAGGTCGCGGGCGCTCGCTGGGTCGCTTCCGCGGCGAAGACAAGCTGCTCGAGATGGACGCCAAGGGTAACTACCGTATCGTAACCCCGGATTTACTTTTGCACTTCAACGAAGTTCCGTTCTTTCTTGAGCGATGGGAGCCCCTGCGCGCCCTGTCGGCCGTGTACTTTGACGGAATCAAGGAACGCTTCATGGTGAAGCGTTTTGAGCTGGAACCCAAAGGGGACGGCTGGGAATGCTTCATCACCGAGCACGCGAAGTCGGCGTTGCATTTGGTGACGGCGGCGGATCGGAGCACGATTAATGTGCGGTTCCGCAAAATCAAAGGCAAAGACCGTGAGGACGAGATACTTGTGCTCGAAGAGTTGATTGCAGTCAAGGGTTGGAAGGCCCTGGGCAACATGCTGCATGCCGGCCCTGTGCTGTCTGTGAGCTTGGTTTCGGCGGAGCGCGATGAGCCCGAGCAGTCCGAAGTAGAGGAAGCCGCAGCGCCCGTGGAATATGCTGCTGAGGGCATTGCACCCGGATCCACCGTGGAGTGGTCAGACCTCGCCCAAGCGCCCACGGTCGTCGAAGGCGCATCCGAACCCGACGTGGACTTCGGAACCGAAGACGACGGGCAGATTACACTTAACTTTTAGTTATGAAACTACGTACCAGCGTGATGTTCGGTCTGGCACTGGCCGCCTTCACTTCATGGGCCCAGCCCAGCAACGATAGCCTGAACATGCAGCGGCTTGGACACTATCCCGTGACGCAGTGGGGTCCGCTTGCGGCTTCACCGTTTTGCAATGACATTTGGGGATACTACGATTCAGCTACCCAGCGCGAGCTCGCCATCGTCGGAAACCGCAATGGGACCCTAATCGCCAACGTGACCAACCCGTCCCAAATCACGAACGTACTTTGGGTTCCTGGAGCTCCTTCGGTCTGGCGCGACATTAAGACCTGGGGCCACTACGCCTACGTGGTACACGACGTGCCCACGGCGACTAACCTGACCGACGGCCTGCTCATCATCGACCTGGACAGTATGGTGTCAAAGAAGGTGCGCCTGCCGGTTCCGCTCAGCAGCGGAGGCGTGGACACCTTGCGCCGCGCACACAACCTTTGGATCGATGAAGAGGGCAAACTCTACGCTTTTGGCTCGAATGCGGGCGGAGGCGGAGCCGTAATCGTCGACGTCGCGAGCGACCCTTGGAACCCCGTAGTAATCGGAAACTATTCGACGCACTACCTGCACGATGGCTTTGCACGCAACGACACGTTGTACGGCGCTGCACTTTGGGAAGACATTCAGGTAATCGGCGTCGCGCTCCCCAGTCAGCCTGTGACATTTGCCAGCTTTGACTCGCCCGACCACTTTGCGCACAACTGCTGGTTGTCGGACGACGGAAATACGCTCTACACTACCGACGAGGTGGCCAATGGTTACGTCGCGGCCTACAACGTCAACGACCTCAGCAACGTAGACGAGCGTTTTCGCCATAAGGTGCAGTCGGGTACGGGCTTGATTCCGCACAATGCCCACGTCGACGGCAACCACTTGGTGACCTCGTACTACACGTTTGGCTGCCATGTGCTCGACGTCGAGTTTCCGGAACTGCCCGTCCTTGCAGCCTACTATGACACTTCGCCGCAGTACAGCGGAACCGGCTACAACGGAGCCTGGGGGGCCTACCCCTACCTGCCCAGCGGACGGATTCTGGTAAACGACATCGAGACCGGACTGTGGGTGCTGGAACCCGAATACCCTTCGGTGAGCCGCGCTGAAATTCAACTTTTAGTTCGTTTTGGTGGTGCCGGCGGAACCGCAATGTTTGACACCAACACCGCGATGATGTACGGAGTTGAGTACGTGTACTGGCACACTCAAGGTGATACCTTGTGGCCCGACGCCACCGGCAAAATCACTATCGCACAAACTGGTGCACTTCAGGATTCGCTGGTGTGGCCTTCGACGATTAGCCCCAACTACATTACCACGGAGTCTCGGGACTACAGTCTGGGCAGCGGAATATTCGTGCGCGACACCCTGTACGCGGACGTCTACTGGTCCGTTCCCGAGGCCGAGGCCCTTTGGAACGTCAGCCAGTCGGCACGCGGCTGGATGCTCACCGCGTCCACAGAAGCCACGCGCAGTTGGACCCTGCTTGGGTTGGACGGTCGTACCCTTTCAAGCGGTACGCTGCACGACCGCCAGTTGGATCTGCCGTACCCGTCCGCATCGGGAGTGTACGTGCTTGAAACCACCGACGCCCAGGGGCGTCGGTGGACCCAAAAGCTCTTGAAGCCCTAGAAGTTGGGCTTGAGAATGTAGCGGCTGTAAAAGTCGTCGATGGCCATAATGGCCTCTTCAGCAGTGTCCACGAGCTTGAACAGCTTGGTGTCGTCAGGGCCGATGAGGCCGTTTCCTTTGAGGGTGGAATCGATCCAGTCGACGAGACCGCCCCAGTAGTCGCGACCCACCAAAACAACCGGAAAGCGGCCAATCTTTTTGGTCTGAATCAGTGTGATGGCTTCGAACACCTCGTCCAGGGTTCCGAATCCGCCGGGCATGACCACAAACCCTTGTGAGTACTTGACAAACATGACCTTGCGCACAAAAAAGTAGTCGAAATCGACGCTCTTGTCCAGATCAATGAAGTCGTTGGGCTTCTGCTCATGGGGTAGTTCAATATTCAATCCCACCGATGGGGCGCCGACGGCTTTGGCGCCGCGGTTGGCCGCTTCCATGATGCCGGGGCCACCGCCGCTGATGATCCCGTAGCCCTTGGCGCCGAGTCCCTCGGCGATGACTTGGGCGGTCTGGTACCAGGCGTGGCCTTCGGGCAGTCGGGCTGAACCAAAGATGCTCACGCACGGTCCGATCCGCGACAAGCGCTCATAACCCTGCACGAATTCGCCCATGATTTTAAAAATGGCCCAGGAGTCGTTGGTGCGAACCTCGTTCCAAGACTTGTGCTTGAAGGCTGTTTTGATCGGCTGTGATCCGTTGGTCGCCATAGGGTTAACGCTTTAAACGGTTAATGTATTCCGCAAGGTAGCGTCCGGTGATGCTTTCGGGGCTGGCTGCGACGTCGCTTGGGGTTCCGGTGGCAACAATGAGGCCGCCGCCGGCACCGCCGTCGGGACCGAGGTCGACGATGTGGTCGGCCTGGTGAATGACGTCGAGGTTGTGCTCGATCACCAGCACGGTGTTGCCTTGGTCGACCAGTCGGTGCAGGCCGTCCATGAGCACCTTGACGTCGTCAAAGTGAAGGCCCGTGGTGGGCTCGTCGAGCAGGTACAGCGTTTGGCCCGTAGAGCGCTTGCTGAGCTCGGTGGCCAACTTGATGCGCTGGGCTTCGCCTCCGCTCAAGGTCGTTGCGGACTGACCCAAAGTGATGTATCCGAGACCGATGCTGTTCAAGGTGAGCAGGACGCGGTAAATGCGCGGAACCGCCTCAAAAAAGTGCATTGACTCTTCAATACTCATGTTGAGCACGTCGCTGATGCTGTGGCCCTTATAGCGGACCTCGAGGGTTTCGCGGTTGAACCGACGGCCTTGGCAGGTTTCGCACGGAACATATACGTCGGGCAAGAAGTTCATCTCAATGACGCGCATTCCGCCGCCCTCGCAGGTTTCGCAGCGCCCACCCTTGACGTTAAACGAGAAGCGCCCCGGAGCGTATCCACGGATTTTTGCTTCGGGCAACTCGCTAAAAAGTTTGCGGATTTCGTTAAACACGCCGGTGTAGGTGCTCGGATTAGAGCGCGGATTGCGCCCAATCGGACTTTGGTCCACTGCGATGATTTTGTCGACGTGTTCGAGGCCCTCCAGCTTTTCGAACGGCTCGGGCTTGTCGAGCAAGCCTTGCAACGGTCCGGCGATTGCGGGGTGCAGAGTTTTGTTGATCAGTGTGGACTTTCCTGAGCCGGACACGCCAGTGACCACCACGAGTTTCCCAAGCGGAAGCTCAAGGTCCACGCCCTGAAGGTTGCGGCCGGTAGCACCGATTAGGCGCATAGACTTCCCGTTCCCTGTGCGCGGTTCGCGCAGTTCTGAAACAAGCAGGTCGCCCCGCAGGTACTGGGCCGTTAGGCTGTCTGAGGCAATGAGTTCGGCGTAGGTGCCTTCGGCGACGACGCGTCCGCCGTGGATTCCGGCGCGTGGACCCATGTCGACGATGTGGTCGGCGTGCCGCATCAGTTCTTCGTCGTGCTCCACGACCACCACACTGTTGCCGAGATCGCGCAGGCGCTCGAGGCTGCGAATCAGACGGTCGTTATCGCGCGGATGAAGTCCGATCGATGGCTCGTCGAGGATGTACAGCACATTCACGAGCTGCGAGCCAATTTGGGTTGCCAAGCGAATGCGCTGGGCTTCGCCACCACTCAACGTGCGCGCGGATCGGCTCAGCGAAAGGTAGCTAAGCCCTACGTCGTTGAGAAAGCCAACCCTTGTGCTCAGTTCTTTGAGAATTTCGCCGCCAATGCGCTGCTGGGCAGGTGGGAGGCTTTGGTGGACGCCCTCGAGCCACGCCGAGAGCTCATGCAAGGGCAGTCCGGCCACCTCGGCAATCGACTTGCCTGAAATCCGAAACATGAGAGATTCCGGCTTCAAACGGCCGCCTTCGCAGTGGCTACAGATAGCGTCATCCAGATATTCGTCGGCCCAGCGTTGAATACTCTTACTTCCTTCTTTGCCCTGGGCCTCGATAAACGGCTTTAGTCCCTCGTACTTAATGCTGATTTTACGTGAGATTCCCGCTGCCTTTTGGGTATGGGTAAAGTCCTCGTTGCAGCCGTGCATGATGGCGTTGCGGCCCTCTTCGGGTATGTCCTTCCAGGGAGTCTCAAGCGTGTATCCATAGCGCCACCCGATGTGCTCGAGCTGCTGAAAGATCCATGACGCTTTGTAAGTGCCCAGCGGAGCCAAGGCACCGTCCCTTAAACTGAGGCGCGGGTTGAGCACCACTTTATTGAGTGAAAGCTCGCGAACGCTTCCAAGGCCGTCGCAGTGCGGGCAGGCACCCTTGGGCGAGTTGAAGCTGAACGTGTTGGGCTCGGGCTCGGGGTACGATAGGCCCGTAGTGGGGCACATCAGGTTGCGGCTGAAGTGCTTCTGGGCTTGGCTATCCCAATTGACTACCGTAATACTTCCGTGGCCGAGGCGCATCGCGGTGGCGATGCTCCGCTTGAGGCGTTCGGATTCGTCAACCCCTGGGCTCAGTCGGTCGACCACCACGTCGATGTCGTGCGTCTTGTAGCGGTCGAGCTTGAGGCCGCGGTCGATATTGGTCCACTCGCCGTCGACCCGAGCCTTGAGATAGCCCTGCTTCGCTAGGCCTTCAAAAAGTTCACGGTAGTGGCCTTTGCGCGCTCTTACGACTGGAGCCAAAAGTGCAATGCGCTGCCCGTCAAAGTCCTGTACGACACGTTCAAGGATGGCGTCGTCGGTGTAGCTGACCATTTCTTCGCCGGTAGCTAGCGAGTAGGCGGTCGCCGTTCGGGCGTAGAGCAGGCGCAGAAAGTCGTAGACTTCAGTTACGGTTCCGACGGTAGAACGAGGGTTGCGGTTCGTTGTTTTTTGCTCGATGGCCACGACGGGCGAGAGGCCCTCGATGCGGTCGACGTCGGGACGTTCCATGGTGCCCAAAAACTGTCGGGCATAGCTGCTGAATGTCTCCATGTAGCGGCGCTGGCCCTCGGCGAACAGCGTATCAAAGGCGAGCGATGACTTGCCACTTCCGCTGAGTCCGGTCACGACCACGAGTTTTCGGCGCGGAAGTTCCACGTCGATATTTTTGAGGTTGTGGGCCCGTGCCCCCAGGATTCGAAGCTTCATACTCTTTGGTTAACGCTTCAGTGGAAGCTCCAGTTCAACCGACGCCGAGTCAGGATTGTCAAAAAACGATTCGCGGAGCCATGGGTTCCACCGCTTAAGGTCGCGGTAGCTCAGCCCTTCGCGCTGTGCCCATCGCCCCCAATGGGTTACGCTGCTGTCAAGGGTTACGCGACGGCCCGACTCTTCGCGCCACAATTCTTCGGAGCGGACGTGGAATCCATAGTGTTCAGGGTGCTCCAGCAGCAGTTTGAGGGCGGCAATGCGAAAGGCGTAGCGCCCTGTTTCTTCATTCCAGGTCATGCGGAAGTAGTTGCGCTCGCCCTGGCGCTCCATTTGGCGGAGCACGCCCGTGAGGCCCATATTGTAGGCGGCTGCGGCCAAAAACCACGATCCTGTCTTTGCGTGGGCATTTTTGAGGTAGCGTGCCGCAGTCCGTGTTGCCTTCTCAGCGTGGTAGCGTTCGTCGATTTGGGCGTCGACGCGGAGCCCGTGTTCACGGGCTGTCGATGGCATGAACTGCCAAAAACCCGCCGCCCCCGACGGCGAAAAGGCTGTGGGCTGAAAGCCGCTTTCGGCGGCGAGCAGGTAGATGAATTCTTCGGGAACCCCTTCATCGCGCAGCCATCCGCGCACGCGGGCCTCCCAGCGCGGGCGGCGCTGCAGCATGAGTAGAGTGTTGGAATGCCAGTAGGTATTGGCGTGCAGCTCGCGGCTTAATGCTTCGGCGATGTCGGGGTCGTTCACAGGAATCGATTCGCCAAATACTTCAAGTTTTTGCGGTAGCGGAACCACGACGGTTTCGTTGGTCGTGGCGATGCGACCAATGGCCTCCATGAGGGCATCGCTGCGGCTGCCGAGTAGCACGCCTCCCGTAAAGATGACCAGAGCCAGAAGCCAGTTGCGATGAATTTT
>CAIJMB010000207.1 GCA_903821715.1 uncultured Flavobacteriales bacterium | reverse complement strand
GTCCCCAACTACTTGACCAATCGATTGATTAACATCAGCCTTCGCGCTGATTTATAAGGCTTTACCGTGCGCGTCGTCGACCAACTTCCCCATCCTACGTTTCGGATTCAGATGTTTCACTTTGGATCGAACTACCTCGTGGAGATCGAGGCCGGCCCCATGAAGCAGACGTACCGCTACCCGACCGACCGATTCCCCAGCCCCACTGTAGTATGGGCCACGGTAACGCCTGAATTTCTCGAACGAGTTCGGGTTCACTTCAACAGCATGTACCAAGATTGGATGGCCACATGGCCTCCCAAAGAATAAGATCGGTAAAAAAAGGGAAGCCCGCGGGAGAAAACTACCCTATACACCTGGCGAACCGAAATCCGCCAACCTCCCGCGGGCTCTTTTAAAACCGCAAAGGTTTTGAAAAGTTTACGCGGCGGTAAAATTTTTCACCGTGTGCACGATCCGACCGAGCGCCTCATCGAGCTCGGCATCAGTGAGTACCAACGGTGGAGCAAACCGAATGATGTTTCCGTGGGTCGGCTTTGCCAGCACGCCCGCCTTGGCCATGGCGACACAGAGGTCCCAAGCCACGTGCGAATCTTCAGGCGTATTGATGACCACTGCGTTAAGCAGCCCTCGGCCGCGAATCAGTGCGACAAGCGGGTGGCTGCCCAAGTCGCGCGCCAAGGTGTCCCTAAAATGCGCTCCTTGGCGGCGAGCGCGCTGCATGAGCTGTTCATCTTCAACAACCTGCAGGGCTACTTGCGCGACGCGCGCCGCGATGGGGTTGCCCCCAAACGTGGAACCGTGCTGGCCAGGCTTAATCGTCAGCATGATTTCGTCGTCGGCCAGAACTGCAGAAATCGGGTACACCCCTCCCGAAAGGGCCTTGCCCAGAATGAGCACGTCGGCGCGCACGTAGGTCTGGGGATCGCGCTCGCAGCGACCTGCAGCGCAGCTGCAGGTTCCGCACGTGGCCAACCACGCGCCGGTACGGCCGATGCCCGTCTGGATTTCGTCGGCCATAAACAGTACGTTCGCCGCACGGCAGCGGGCCGCAGCACCTTCAATGTAGCCGTCTGATGGGACGTACACGCCGGCCTCGCCCTGGATCGGCTCCACAAGAAACGCCGCCACGTTGGGGTTGGTCAGCGCACGGTCGAGTGCTGCGAGGTCGTCGTACGGAATAATCTGAAAACCAGGCATCGCCGGGCCAAATCCGCCGTACGAGTCGGGATCACTCGAAAAGGATACGATGGTCGACGTGCGGCCGTGAAAATTTTGGCTCGCCACAAGAATGATGGCCTGGTCATTGGACACGCCCTTGACGTCGTAGGCCCAGCGGCGCGCGAGCTTGAGGGCGGTTTCGACGGCCTCGGCTCCGGAATTCATCGCGAGTACCTTGTCGTAGCCGAATCGCGTGGCCATTGCCTCTTCCATGGCGCCCAATTGGTCGTTGTAAAATGCCCGTGAAGTCAGTGCCAGCGTGCGCGCTTGGTCCACGAGCGCACCCACGATGCGCGGATGACTATGTCCCTGATTCACTGCACTGTACGCACTTAAAAAGTCAAAGTAGCGGTTGCCTTCGACGTCCCACACGTACGGACCCTCTCCGCGCTGAAGCACCACGGGCAGCGGATGGTAGTTGTGGGCTCCGTAGCGGTCTTCTTGGTCAATGTACTCGTGCGGCTTCATAGGTCAAGGATTTACCCAAAGATAGCGCCCTACCTTTGCGCAGTGATTCTCGAAAACATTCAAATTGATCGCGCCGGTGGGCGTGGCGTCGCCGTCGGCAAGACCTCAGATGGCAAAACTGTTTTAGTGCGCGGAGCCGCTCCCGGCGACGTCGTCGACGTCCGCGTCATTAAGCGCCACAAGAACTTCTTTGAAGGCCGTGTAGATCGGGTGGTCACTGCCTCTGCGCTTCGCGTAGCTCCTTCATGTGCCCACACGGAATCCTGCGGCGGATGCCCGTGGCAGCACCTCGGATACCCAAGCCAAGCTGAATTCAAGGCCAGCGAAGTCGAGGAGCAACTCGTCCGCGTAGGCGGTGTTTCCCGCGACGGTGTAGTGTGGAATCCGTTCATTTCAGCCCCCGTCCCCTTTCGCTACCGCAACAAGACCGAGTTCAGCTTCACCTTTAACCGCTGGAAGACCCGCGGCGAAATGGACGCCAATCCAGATTCCGAACACGAACCCGGACTCGGATTCCACGTTCCCGGATTTTGGGATAAAATCTTGGACGTTCAGGACTGCCACTTGATTCCGGACTACGGAAACGAGATTCGCAACGCCCTTCGCGACGAAGCCATTGCGCTGGGACTGAGTTTTTGGCAGCCGCGCGCCAAAGTGGGCGCGCTCCGTACCGCCATGCTCCGCAGCAACCAATCGGGAGACTGGATGCTCATCATTCAGTGGGGCGAGCACCCAGGGGCCGACGGATTTACCCTGATGCACCGCATGGCCGAGCGCTTTGACCGCCTAGTTAGCCTGTACTGGGGCCTCAACGAAAAGGTCAACGATTCGATGTACGACGTAGACCTTCACCTCTTTCACGGGATTGAAGCCCTTGAGGAGACCATGGAATCCGCCATCGAAGGCGGCCGCGCACTCAAGTTTTTGATCAGCCCCAAGTCGTTCTACCAAACCAATCCGCAGCAGGCCCACCGCCTTTATTCTGAGGCACTTCGCGCCGCAGGGCTGAAGGGTGGCGAGACGGTCTACGACCTGTACACCGGCACCGGAACCATTGCCCTATTCATGGCCCAAGTCGCCGGAAAAGTCGTGGGCGTCGAAAGCGTCCGTGAAGCCGTCGATGCCGCGTTCCGGAACGCGGAACGCAACGGCATCTCCAACGCAACGTTTGAAGCGGGTGACATGCGGCGCATTTTCACTCCAGAATTCGTGGAGCGCCACGGGCAACCCGACGTCGTAGTGGTGGACCCGCCCCGCGAAGGCATGCACCCCGCAGTCGTTTCAGAGCTCGCTCGCATTGCAGCGCCCAAGCTGGTCTATGTTTCGTGCAACCCCTCTACTCAAGCCCGAGATATTCAAATGCTTTCTGAAGCCTACGAGGTAGTCAGCGTTCAGGGCGTAGATATGTTTCCGCAAACGTTTCACGTGGAATCCGTGGTACTGCTGCACGCAAAGTCACCCGAGAACCATTAATTTTAAGTCATGGGAGAACGCACACTCATCCTCGACGACGCCCGCATGGCGCGGACGGTCGAACGCATGGCCTGGCAAATTCTCGAACGCCACCGTGAAGGTGAGCGCTTGGTACTGGCGGGAATCCGGAATTCCGGGTACACCCTTGCGGAGCGGATTGCAGTGCACCTCAAGCCCCATGTCGCCGCCGAATTGATCAGCATTGAAGTCAATAAGCGCCAGCCCTCACTTGAAGATACCCGGACGTCGGTCGAACCTTCACAACTTGAAGGCGCCCACTTGGTTATTGTGGACGACGTACTCAATTCAGGCGCCACCCTACTCTACGCTGTCGCACACTTTATGACGGCTCCGATGGGACGCATCACCACTGCCGTACTCGTGGACCGCAACCACAAGCGCTACCCAGTTAAGGCAGACATCAAAGGACTGTCGCTAAGCACAGGGCTTCACGAGCGCGTCGAGGTAGACTGGTCGGCTCCGAGCGCGACTTATTTGGTCTGAATAAGCTCGGCAAGCATCGCGACCACTTGGTCGCTCGAGTTTTTGTCTACCGCAATTTTATGCGCAGCCTTTTGGTAGAAGGGCAAGCGTTCAAAGAGGTGCTTTGCGATAAACTCGGCAAGGTCTTCGTCTGCCACACCGCTCAGTAAGGGGCGCTTTGTTCCCCGAGCTCGACTCGCTGCAAGGCGCTGGTGCAACCAGCCCACAGATGCCGAGAGGTAGATGGTCTGACCGTGCTCAACCATCCAGTCTGCATTGTCGTAGTAGCAGGGCGTTCCACCTCCGCACGATAGAATTCCATCAAAATCTTGGTGCTCGATAAGCAGTTGCCGCTCAAGTTTTCTAAAGGCTAACTCGCCCCGCTTCTGCATGAATTCCGGAATAGTCATGCCGGATTCTTGAGCAATTACGTGATCTAAATCCTTGAATTCCAAGTTGAGCTTATGCGCTACTGCTCGACCCAGACTCGACTTTCCTGAGCCCATGTAGCCCCATAAATACCATGTTTTCATACCTCTTTACAAATCTACGTTGGGGCCTTTGCTTTTTGAGCATTTGCGCTATATTTGCAGCCTCGTTTGCGAGACGACTCGATAGCTCAGCTGGTAGAGCAATACACTTTTAATGTATGGGTCCTGGGTTCGAATCCCAGTCGAGTCACGAAACGTTCTTCCTTTAAAAAGTGTAGCCCTGGTGGTGAAATTGGTAGACACGCCATCTTGAGGGGGTGGTGAGCTATGCTCGTGCTGGTTCGAGTCCAGTCCAGGGCACTTTTTTTTGGTCCGTATTTTGCGGTGAACAACTTCATGAAACTTTTCGGGTTAATCCTACTCACTATGGGCTTAGTGCCCATTGCTTCGTGCCAAAGCACCCAAAAAAATATGAAGTCTGAAAGCTATCCGATCGTAAAATCTGAATCCGAGTGGAAGTCAGAACTCACCCCTGAGCAGTTCCGCGTACTCCGTCAAAAAGGAACAGAGTACCCCGGCAGCGGTGCGTACGACCAACATTTCAAGCCTGGCCACTACACCTGTGCCGGTTGTGGCGCCAAACTTTTTGTGAGCGATCGAAAGTTTGACGCCCACTGCGGTTGGCCCAGTTTTGATGCCCAAAGCACAGATTCCAACGTAATTGAGCACGTGGACTACAGCCACGGGATGATTCGAACCGAAATCCTTTGCAAGCAGTGCGGAGGCCATTTGGGTCACGTGTTTAATGATGGACCCACCGAAACGGGACTTCGCTACTGCGTCAATAGCGCCTCGCTCAATTTTTCAGAGTCACAAAAGTGAGCTGTACTGCAACTTCGATGACGCAATGTGCATCTTAAGGTCATGAAATCATTCGTACTACCAGTTGCTGCCGCTGGACTATTGATTGCAAGTTGCGACGAGGCGGTGTTTTGCACTGAAGAATTCCGCAGCATCGGATTCACTTGGACCGCAAGCCCGATGCCTGACAGCGTCTTGGTCACCAACATTCGCACCGGAGACCCAATTCACATCATGAGTGAGCCGTATGAGCAATTTATACCCATTGTAGACGACGGATCTATGAATCAGTTGAGCTCAAGCGGAGATAGTCTTAAAGTTCTCGTCTTTAACAATCAGGATTCAATTATCGCAACCGCTTGGTATGTAGTGGGTAAGGATAATTGCCACATTATTTTTCAGTCAGGCCCTGAATTCCTTCCGTAGGTATTTGGAGGATTGTGAATCCTTAGTATATTTGCACTCCCCATTGGGGCGCATAGCTCAGCTGGTTCAGAGCATCTGCCTTACAAGCAGAGGGTCCGCGGTTCGAATCCGTGTGCGCCCACTTCAAAACCCCTCACGAACGTGAGGGGTTTTTGCATTTAAAGACGTAACCAAACACCTTATGGATCAAGGTATTTTATAGATCCTACGACTCGCCTACAATAAAAAAGGGCCCCATTTGGGGCCCTTTGTAGTTGGTTTGGCGGGTATGGCCCTAATTACTTAGAAACCGTGTAACCCTGTGATTCGAGCCACTGGATGCGGGCATCAATTTCAGCTTGAGAACGCTTGGCGATTTCTTTTTCACAAGAAATAATCAAACCTTCAAGTTCTTCCAATTCAAATTTGCCCAAGAATTGATTGCGGAAAACCGTCTTCAAGGTCTTGTTGCCATTCTGGTTTTCACGGAAGTGCTGAACGAGTTGTGATGGAGTCATAATTGTACGTATTATTTGGTTAATTGAACCGGGTCAAATATAGCAGAAACCGAGCCAAATAATCAAGTAGCATTTAATTAAAAATTCAGCACTTCATTCAATGCAATTTTGAGTCGATCATGTGGAAGGAATCCCTGTTCCAACTCGGCTGCAAAAGGTATCGGAAGATCTGCACTTGATACCACAGAAATTGGAGCATCAAGCGACCGAAAGCAACGCTGCTGGAGTTCGGCTGCAATTGAACTGCCCACACTCCCTAAAAACGTATCTTCTTGAACTACGAGGCACCGACCAGTTTTGCGCACCGAATGTTCGAGCGTATCCCAATCAATGGGGCGCAGCGAAACCACATCCACAAGCTCCACAGAGACGTCGGGGTGTTCGAGCATCCAAGACTGTACCCAATGGACCGCCCATCCATATGCAATCACTGTGAGGTCATTGCCTGGCTGAATCACGACCGCTTTATCAAGTGGAATACTGTAGTATTCAGGAGCCACTTCACCCTCGAGTGATCGGTACAAGTTTTTGTGCTCAAAAAACAGCACGGGATTGGGGTCTTCAAATGCACGAAGCAGCAAGCCCTTCGCTTGGGCAGGATTTGATGGGTAGACCACCTTGAGACCTGGTACGCGAGCAAACCATGCTTCAGTCGATTGACTGTGGAACGGTCCGGCCACCACACCAGCACCTGTAGGCATGCGAATCACAAGGTCTGCGCGCTGCCCCCAGCGGTAGTGCAGCTTGGCCGCCTGGTTGCATATTTGGGTCATGGCCTCAGTAACGAAGTCGCTGAACTGCATTTCAACCATTGCCTTGAATCCTTCGACCGACAGCCCCACACCGGCGCCCACGATGGCAGACTCACACAAGGGCGTGTTTCGGACTCGCTGCAATCCGAAGCGATTGGCAAAGCCGTCGGTCGCCTTGAATACTCCCCCATACTCGGCAATATCTTGCCCCATAAGCACGAGGTTTTCGTGTCGTTCCATCGCCTGTTCCAAACCTTCCTTAATGGCATCAATCAAACGCATTTTGCGGTCTGATGCGGGCGGAACTTCATGCGTTGGCTCAGCAATCACGGGCGCATAGACATCTGTCAATTCAATGCACTCATCGTATACAGGTTTAGGCTCGTCAAGCGCCGCATTAAGCGACTCAAGGACATAGGCCGCCAACTCTTCTTCGAGCGATTTGAGCTCAGACTCGGTGGCGGAACCCGAAGCGAGTACCTCACTTCGGTAGCGCAGTACCGGATCCTTCGATTGCCACGATTCGATCAATCCTTCGGGGTAGTACTTGGTTCCAGAGGCCTCTTCATGGCCGCGCATGCGAAACGTCACGCATTCGAGCAAAACGGGACGTGGATTTTGGCGAATCGAATTCGTCAATTCTTTGGTGGTTTCAAGCACGAGTCCGAGGTCGTTTCCATCAATTGAATGGGCCTCGATTCCGTAGGCCGGACCTTTGACTGCGAAGGAATCAAAGACAAACTGTTCGCGAGACGGAGTAGAAAGTCCCCACTGGTTGTTTTCTACCACAATGAGCACCGGTAAATTCCATACCGCCGCAACATTAATTGCTTCGTGAAAATCCCCTTCTGAGGCACCTCCGTCGCCGGTATACACGAGCACGCATTTTCCTTCGGAACGAAGATTCCGAGCCAAGGCCAAACCGTCGGCTACTCCGAGCTGGGCCCCGAGGTGCGAAATCATGCCGAAAATTTTGTGTTCTGGAGTTCCGAAATGAAAGGAACGGTCGCGGCCCTTGGTGTAGCCGG
>CAIJMB010000206.1 GCA_903821715.1 uncultured Flavobacteriales bacterium | reverse complement strand
GCTGTGAGGCGGCCCTTTTTTGTTGGCTCGTTGGCTCGTTAGCAAGATTGGCAAGGTTAGCAAGATTGGCTCGTTAGCCTGCCGCAGAGCGGCTCTAGCGCGAAGCGCATTGCCCTGAGAGCCGAAGGCGCGAAGCGCAACAACCCGTTCGGTTATAACCGGATTTTACTTTTTCTCAAAAATCTCGAAACGGCTATACCCCACATAACCAAATTGTTAAGGCCATAATCCGTTTGAGAAAAATTAGCCACCCAGCGGCCCTAGCGCGAAGCGCGAAAAGCCAACGAGCTAATCTCTGCTAACCTTGCCAATCTTGCTAACGAGCCAATTGCGCAAAAAAAAACCGCAGCCCTCGGGCCGCGGTTCACTCTACTAGAAAAAGTTTGGATTACCGAACCGCGCTCTGAATGAAGATCTTCAGAATCGGGTGATTTGGATGGGCTTCGCTCATGGCATCAGCTGTTTTGCGAATCAATTCAGCATCCTGGTCGGGATTGAACAGTGGGTAGTTTCCGACAGATTGGTAGATCGCAAAGATGTTGGCGAGTGAAGCGGGTTCCTCGATGATCATTGCTTCGAGGTCCTTGCGGTGCTTCTCGACGCGCGCCTGGTAGCGGGCGAACAGAAGTGCGTTTTTCTCGGCAACATCAGGTAGCCCTTGGTAGGTCTGGGCTTCGGTATCCAGACTGTCCATCAACATGGCTGAATGGCGAAGTGGTTGGTAGTGGGCCAAGAGGCGCTCAGACAGGGGTGAACCTGTGAGGCTGTAGGTCGTGATGTCCTTTGCCACACTAACCTCGCCTTCGATGTCGTCACCGCGCTCGATTCCGAGGCGCAGACTGCCATTGTTGTCAAAGGCAAAGGCATAGAAGGTGCTACCTGAACTGTCGAGGGGGAGCTCGATGTCCAGTACGCCGTCGGCCAACTGCACGGTGTCCCATGGGTAAAGGCGGTCAGGATCGATGCGGTAAACGATGACCTCTTTGGCTCCGGCAACTTGGAGTTCAACAGGTACGAGGTCGCCGCCGGTGCAGGCAGCCAAAAAGAGCGCAGGAGCGCTAAGCCAAAGTTTGTTCATGGCGGGTTGGGGGATTATTGATCGAGTTGATTTTTGAGGAGCTCTGTCGTGACTTTGGGGTCGGCCGCACCGCGGCTCCGCTTCATGACTTCGCCCATAAAGAGTCCGATGAGGCCTTTTTTGCCCGAGCGGTACTCGGCCACTTTTTCGGGCCACTCGGCCAGGACGGCGTCGACAATACCCTGAAGGGCGCTGACGTCGCTTTGCTGCACGAGGCCAAGCTCTTCGGCCAAGGATTTGGGGTCGGAATCCGGACGATCCGCCAGATGCCCAAAAATTTGCTGGGCGGCACTGTGGCTCACAGTGCGCGACTCAATGAGGCCAATCAAGGCTGCGAGCTGGGCGGCCTGCACCGGAAGGCGTTCAATGCCCATGGCGCGTTCGTTCAGCCAGCCCGCAATGGGTCCGCTGATCCAGTTGGCTGCGGTTTTAGCAGGCGAACCCGTGGCAACCACGGCGTCAAAATAGGTGGCTGTAGCCTTGTCGTCGGTGAGCAGTTGGGCGTCGTACTCAGACAGAGCTAAATCGCGCTGGTAGCGGGCTTGACGGGCACGAGGAAGTTCCGGCAGACTCGCACGCTGCGACTCAATCCACTCTGGAGTCAATCGCACAGGGGCGAGGTCGGGTTCGGTAAAGTAGCGGTAGTCGTTGGCGTCCTCTTTGATTCGCAAGACGGTAGTTATGCCCTTGCCGGAGTCAAACGTACGGGTCTCTTGGTAAATAGTTTCGCCGGCTTCGACGGCGGCAACTTGGCGTTGAAACTCAAAGTCGATGGCCTTCTGTACGTGGCGAAAGGAGTTCAGGTTTTTTACTTCGACTTTGGTTCCGAATTGCGTGCGGCCCACAGGGCGCACCGAAATGTTGACGTCGCAGCGCAGCGAGCCCTCTTCCATGTTTCCGTCTGAAATGTCGAGGTAGCGTACGAGCTGGCGAATCTCAGACAGGTAGGCGTAGGCCTCTTCGCCGTTGCGTAGGTCTGGCTCCGACACGATTTCGAGCAGCGGAACCCCAGCGCGGTTGAAGTCAAGCAGTGAGTGAAAGGGGTCGAGGTCGTGGATGGATTTGCCCGTGTCCTCTTCCATGTGAATGCGCGTCAACCCGATGGATTTGGGTCCGGCCGAGGTCTCGATGGCTACGGCTCCGCCGTTGCAGATCGGCGTCTCGTGCTGCGTGATCTGGTAGCCCTTGGTTAGGTCCGGATAGAAGTAGTTCTTGCGGGCGTACTCGTTGTATTCACGAATACTGCATCCCAGGGCCAACCCCAAACGGGTTGCGGCGGTCACGACGCCCCAGTTCGCGCGCGGAAGTGCTCCGGGCAAACCCAGTGAAACTGGGCTTACCTGGGTATTCGGTGCGCCACCGTAGTCGTAGCCTTCACCGGCATAAGCCTTACTCTTGGTACTCAGCTGAACGTGTACCTCTAGACCAATTACGGCCTCGTAGCCCTTGTGCGTCATGCCGACAAAGGTACGCGGAACCCTCGGGCCTTCCATTCTCGTTCGAGCCATTTCAGCAGTCGGGGTCCGTCGTCGTCGAGTACGATTTCGTGCGGAAGGACATACACCGAAATTCCCGCCCATTCACGGGGCTTTGCGCCCATTCGGGCGCGGTCTTTTTTAGTGGTTACGATGCACGTAATGCCCTGTTCGCGGCACTTTTGGGCAATGGACTTCACGATAGACAGGCGGTAAGGCTCGTGGTCGGCCAGTACCATGGCTTCGGCCATCGGAACCAGTCGGCGCACCCCGGCGAGAAACACGGCGGGTTGGCCAATTCCGCAAAGAGCGAGGGCATTGAGGGTCTGACCAGCTTGCCAGGCGGGGGCATCCCACTGGGGGAGGGGATCACCGTAGCGTTCCCAACTGCAAAAGAGCTCTTGCTCAGGGCGCAAATCGAGCTTAGCCCGAATGTCAAGGCGGGTCAACGGATCTACCGGTCCAGGGCAGCGCGTAACGACCACGGCATGCGCACGGCCGGCAGCCGATGGATGCTCGCGCAAGCGCCCGGCGGGAACGACGTGGTCTTCAGTGTACCACTGTCCAAAGGGGCAGACAAGTAGATTGAGGGCAGTTTGGACTCCGCGGTGCTGAAAGGCGTCGTCGAGCACCACGACTCCGTGGCGGCCCATTTCGCGAAGGGCATCGGCCCGCCGCTGGGCGACGACGACGTGTACGTCGGTGCTGTGCCCAAAGTGCTGGCGCACCATGAGGGCTTCGTCGCCGACATCCTGCGGAAGGTCTTCGAGCTGTACCTCGCGCACGTCCTTGGTGCGGCGGCCGTAGCCTCGACTCAGGTAGTACACGGGGTCCACCTTAAAGTGAAGCTGTTCCATCAACCAGAGGCTGAGGGGTGTTTTGCCGGTCCCGCCCATGTGAAGGTTGCCGACGGCCAGGGTTGCAATTTGGGGCTGGTAGGGCGTGCGAATCCGCCAGCGGTACCAGGCGGCGTGGAGCCAGGCGCCGAGCGCGTACACCCACGAAATCGGAATCAGCAGCTTACGCACGATCATGGGTGCGAAGGTAGTTCCAGGCGTCGGCTGCGGGAACTTGTAAAGCTTTTGTTTGCTTGGCCAGCCACGTTTTTTGCCGCTTGGCGTACTGTCGGGTGCGGAGCGAAATACGGTCTGCCATTTGGGCGTCGTCGCGCACTGGGGCTCCGGGCTCGTAAAATTCACGGTAGCCCACGGTGTGCAGTGGGGTGAGGTGCGCCCACTCCTGCAGCCCCAAGGCTTCGTCGCGCAGTCCGTCAGCCATCATTTGGCGGCTGCGCCGCGCGATCCGGGCCTCGAGCCAGTCCATGGGCGCATCGAGCACGACTTCGCGCACGAGCAGGGGCCACGAACGCAAACCCGATCCGCGGCGCTGCTGCGAGTACGGGATGCCGGTCAACGCGATGACTTCGAGGGCGCGCACCACGCGACGTCCATTCTGAAGGTCGGCTGTGGCGGCGTATGCGGGGTCCAAACCCTGCAGTTCAGCAGCAAGTGCCAAAGGGTCCGAGGCCCAGCGATCTTCGAGCTGGGCACGTAGCGCGGGGTCGGCGGGAGGCATGGGGTCGAGCCCCTCGAGCAGGGCCATTGCGTAGAGTCCGGATCCGCCGGCGACAACGGCGCTTCCGGTCCGGGCGATCACGTCGCGCAGCACGGGTTCGGCCCACTCGGCGTAGCTCGCGGCCGTTAGGGGATCGTGAATGCTGTGGCTGGCGATTCCATGGTGCGGAACCGCCGCGCGTTCCGCGGCGCTGGGGCGCGCAACGCCGATGCTGAGCTCGCGGTACACCTGCCGGGCGTCGCAGTTGATGACCTCGGTTCCGAGAAACTGCGCCAGCTCAATGGCCAAGGCGGTTTTACCCGACGCGGTCGGGCCGTGAAGCATCCAAATGGCGGGCTCGGGATTCATGCTGCGAAGGTAGCATCCGAAAATTCCGTATATTTAAGAATGCAGTTACTCGATCAACCTCAAAATCGGTCAGCCTACCGCCTCATTGAGCGGCAGGATTTGAGTGGATTGCATTTTGAGGATGGCGATGTGCACTCGAGCGAAGCGCTGCGCCAGGCCCGGTGGAAGCTGCTTCACAAAGCCACCTTTGAGGGCAATGTTGAGGAGCGCAAAGTGACGATTTACGTCACAGCGCAAGAGGGGCATTTCGCCATTCACACGACCCTCTGGGCCTGCACTGAAGACAAAGTGGTGTTTAAAAACGGCGAAGAACTACCGATTCGCGTCATCGACGCGGTCGAGTTTCACCACTCGTCCGAAGAAGAGTAGCCGTCGGCCAAGTCGTCTTCGTCGAATCCGTACTCGTCGTCGTCTTCATCGAAGTCATCATCAAGGCTGCCGCCCAGCCCGTCGCCGCCGTACTGCAGTTCAGGGGCGGTTTCGGGGCGAACTCCGTACGAAAGCACCACTTCGGGGTCACCGCATTCGCGGTCTTCGTGGCGCACGAACTCGACGAGAAAGCTCCACATTTCGAGAAAGTCGTACACAAACAGAAGTCGCTGGCCCGGAGCACCGAGTACTTCACCCACGCTGAGGTCGGCCATACTGGGCCCAACGGCGGGGTCCATGGACATCAAGGGAATTTCGTCGCCCTGGTTCCATTCGGCGTCGGTGCGATAGAACGAGGCCATTTGGCCGGGGTTTAGCTTAAAAGCCGCGGCAATCGCATGGTGTGCTTGCTCTAGCGTGGCAGATGACGAGATGGCCACATCGCGAAAGATGTCCTCTTCGGTGTTCAAAATGGCGCGTACAACCGTGGTGCTCATGATTTCAAGGGAATTCCGTGTTCAGCAGCCCAGGCCGTTACATAGGCCTTGGCATCGTCAAAGGTATTGGGAATCGCGCCGTCGAGAATAGCCTCGCGCACGGCGGTTTTCATTTGGCCCACCATGGGGCCGGGGGGCAGGTCAAACCAGCTCATCAACTGGCTTCCGTCAATCGGCGGCTGCCAGTTGCGCAGGTGGTCGCGTGCCTCTACTTCGGCCATTTTGGCCTTAACACGGTCATAGTTGGCCAGATAGCGCGACTTTTTGCGCGGATTTTTGGTGGTGATGTCGCTCGAGCACAGAATCATCAAATCTTCGATGTCTTCGCCCGCATCAAATAGCAGTCGGCGTACGGCGCTGTCGGTGGCGGAATCGCTTACGACCGCAATCGGGCGCGAACTCATTTGGATCAGCTTCACCACGTAGTCCATTCGGGCGTCCAGCGGCAGCGAAAGGCGCCTAAAGAGCTTTTTGGCCATTTTTCCGCCCAAAAATTCATGGCCGTGAAAGGTCCACCCCGTGCCCTTCATAAACTTTTTGGTCGGAGGCTTGCCAATGTCGTGCAGCAGGGCCGCGAGGCGCAGCCACACGTTTTCGGACTGCGCCGCCGTGTTGTCGACCACTTCGAGGGTGTGCCAAAAGTTGTCCTTGTGCAGGTGGCCTTCGACCTCGTCAACACCGGCAAGGGCTGCGACCTCGGGCAAGAGGACCCCCATAGCGCCGCACTGGTACATCAGGCCCAGGCCCACCGAGGGTTTGGGGCTTTCGAGAATCTTGAGTAGCTCGGTCTGAATGCGCTCGGGCGACAAAATGGCCAGCCGGTCCGCCGTGGTCTTCATTCCTTCGAGGGTAGCCTCGTCGAGGGCAAATCCGAGTTGGCTCGCGAAGCGCAGTCCGCGCAAAATGCGCAACGGGTCGTCACTAAACGTTTCAATCGGTTCAAGCGGGGTGCGCAGCATTTTGGCCTCGAGGTCTTCGCGCCCGCCAAACGGATCCAGCAACTCACCCCAAGCGGCGCGGTGCACGCCCACGGCCATTGCGTTGATGCTGAAGTCGCGGCGGCGCTGGTCGTCTTCGAGCGTGCCGGGCTGCACGGTGGGCTTGCGCGATTCGCTGCGGTAGCTCTCGGTTCGGGCCTGTACAAATTCAATTTGCCACCCGTGCCAGGTGAATTGGGCGGTGCCAAAATTCTGGTAGACCGCGACTTTGCCCGCTTTGAGTGAGGCGGCAGCGACTTTGGCCACGGCCAACGCATCCCCTACGACGACAAAGTCAACGTCCTTAGAGTTCTTGCGGTTCATCAAACGGTCGCGCACCCAGCCCACCCACGACGTAGCACGGCAGACCGAGTTCGTCGGCTGCGGAACCTACCGCTTGAAACAGCGGATGGTCAATCCATGATGTATAGGGTTCCGCCACTTAGACTGCCACTTGAAATTCGCGCAGGGCGTCGTTCAGCGACGTCTTTTGGTCGGTGCTCGCCTTGCGCTGCCCAATGATAAGAGCGCAGGGGACCTGGTAGGTTCCGGCCCCAAATTCCTTGGGAATACTGCCCGGAATCACCACGCTGCGCTCGGGAACGTAGCCGCGGTACTCCACAGGCTCGGTACCCGTTACGTCGATGATCTTGGTTGACGCAGTTAGGACCACGTTGGCGCCCAGCACCGCTTCGCGGCCGACGCGCACGCCTTCGACGACAATGCAGCGCGATCCTAGGAACGCGCCGTCTTCGATGATGACCGGTGCGGCCTGCAGGGGTTCAAGGACGCCGCCGATTCCGACTCCGCCCGAAAGGTGCACGTCGGCGCCGATTTGCGCACAGCTTCCGACCGTAGCCCACGTGTCGACCATGGTGCGCGGCCCTACGTAGGCCCCAATGTTGACATACGAAGGCATCATGATGACTCCGGGGGCCAAATAGGCTCCGTGGCGGGCCACTGCGTGCGGAACCACGCGCACCCCAAGGGCCGCGTAGTTGCGCTTCAAGGGCATTTTGTCGTGGAATTCCATGGGCCCCGCTTCAAACGTTTCCATTTTGCGCTGCGGAAAGTAGAGCACCACGGCTTTTTTAATCCATTCGTTGACCTGCCAGCCGCCATCCACGGGTTCGGCGACCCGAAGGTCTCCGTGGTCAAGCGCAGTGATGACTTGGGCTACGGCGTTCAACGCGTTGGGGCTTTGCAGTTCGTCGCGGTGCTCCCAGACGTGTTCAATGGTGGCGCGGAGTTCGTTCCAGTTCGGATTCATCGTTTTTGCATTAAAAAGTTCTCTAAAATGAGGCTCGCTGCAGCGGCGTCGAGTTGCCCTTTGTCTTTTTTGACGGCCTTGGATCGGCCGAGCAGTGCGGCACCCTGGGCGGCCAGCTTTGAGGTCAGCCGTTCGTCCACTAAATGCACGGTGACTTCGGGCCAAAGGGCTGCAAGCACCTTGGCTACCGCGTCCCGTGCGGCGGCTCCATGCGAAATTCCGCCGTCGAGGCGCTGGGGGTCGCCCAAGGCCACGCCGTGAAGGCTTGAACCGTCGCCATAGCGGGTCTTGAGCTCGCGGGCTAAATCGGCTGTCGCGAGGGATGCCACCGGAAACGTCATGAAGCCCTGCGCATCGCTTTCAGCGAGGCCGGTGCGGCGGAGTCCGGGGTCAAGGCCAATCCACATGGTTTTCGAGTGCATTTGTGCGGGGACCACAAAGGTAGGGGGTATCTTTGCGCCATGGTTTATCCGATTGTGGCGTATGGATCGCCGGTGCTGAAGCGCCGAGCCAAAGAAGTGGACTGTCCCAGTGCCGAACTCACGGGCTTTGTGGATTCAATGTTTGAAACGATGTACGCCTCTAAAGGCGTCGGGCTCGCCGCTCCGCAAATTGGCTTTAGTACCCGTGTTTTTGTGGTTGACGGATCCCCATTTGCCGAAGATCCCGACAACGCCGAAGACGCCGAAGTGCTTAAGTCATTTAAAAAGGTGTTCATCAACGCGCACATCCTCGAGGAATCCGGGGACGAGTGGGCCTTTGAAGAGGGCTGCCTGAGCATTCCCGACCTTCACGAGTCCGTCGCTCGCAAGCCCACACTGCGCATCAAGTACCAGGATCTCGAGGGCCGGTGGTACGAAGAGACTTATTCAGGAGTTCCAGCGCGCATCATTCAGCACGAGTACGACCACATCGAGGGCATCCTCTTTACCGACCGCCTGAGCCCGCTGAAGAAGCGCCTCATTCAAGGTCGCCTCAAAGACATTGCCGTGGGCAAAGTCAGCTCGAACTACCGCATGAAATTCAACGTAGCATGAATAAGTACCTCAGTCTAGCCGCAGTAGCACTGCTTGCTGCCTGTACCCCCGGCGTCGATGGCGAGCAGGCCATTGCCGATATGGCCGCCCGCAGCAACTGGGCCACGGACTCGTTGGGTTCATACGCCATTGTGGCCCGCCTCGAGCAGGCGGCGGCGGAATCTGAAGACGATTCGCTCTGGGCGCGCTACCAGCTTGCCGCGGGAGACCTCGAGGCGCAGATTCCGAGCCGAGCCCTCTTTGCCATTCGCCACTACATGCGGGTGGTGGACTCGCTTCCCGACCGCTTTGGCCCGCGTGCCCTGTTTGCGGTAGCAACCACCTTTGATGTCGCATTGGGCGACCAAATTCGCGCCGCCCAGGCCTACGAACTCTTTGTGCAGCGCTACCCCCAGCATCCTTGGGCTGGCCGCGTCGACACCATGCTCCAGCTCACCCGCACCAATGCGGACTCCCTTCTTTTGCAGCAAATCCAAGCTAAATCCAATGAATGACCTCAAGCACGTGCTCGCGATTGCGGGACGCCCCGGCCTTTACCAACTGATTGCATCAACCCGCACCGGCCTTGTGGCGGAACCGCTCGGCGGCGGTGCCCGCGTGAGCGCTTCGGCGCGCCAGCAGGTGCACGTCCTCGACGAGATGGCGCTCTACACCATTGAAGGTGAGCGTCCGCTCCGCGAAGTGCTCGCGGCCGTAGGAGAGGTGCTCAAGGGCCAAGAAGCAGTTCCGCACAACGCCGACAGCGCCCTGGTTATGGCAGAGTTCGCCAAGCTCGTCCCTGACTACGACGACAGCCGCGTGTACGTCAGCGACATGCGCAAGTTCTTTCAGTGGTACAATGCGTTAGTGCGCCACAATTTCTTTGCTGCGGGCAGCGAATCAGCCCCCGAAGCTGCAGAAGCCCCCAAGCCCAAGGCCGCCAAGAAAAAGGCTGCCGCTAAAGCCGAGGATGGCGAATAAGCCGGACCGCGCCGCGGCGCTTGCTGCATTCGGTCGCCTACTGGACATCATGGACGACCTGCGCGCCCAGTGTCCTTGGGACCGTGTGCAAACTGAGCAAACCCTGCGGATTCTCACTCTCGAAGAGGCCTACGAACTCGCAGATGCCATTGATTCGGGCGATTGGCCCGAACTCGGCAAAGAGCTCGGAGACCTCTTTTTGCATCTGGTGTTTTACAGCAAAATTGCCAGCGAAAAGGGCCACTTTGACGTGGCTGACGTGCTGAACGGCGTCTGCGACAAGCTGGTTCGCCGGCATCCCCACATTTATGGCGACGTCAAAGCCGACGACGCCGACGCGGTCAAGGCCAACTGGGAGGCGATTAAGCTCGCTGAAAAGGGTTCCGTGGACCAAAAATCAGTGCTCGAAGGGGTGCCCAAGGCCCTGCCGGCACTGGTCAAGGCCTACCGCATGCAAGACAAAGTGCGCGGAGTCGGATTCGACTGGCCTTCGGTCGACGGCGTGTGGGCTAAGGTCGAAGAAGAGCTTACAGAACTTCAGACGGCTCCCACTGAAGCGGCTGCTCAAGAAGAGTTTGGCGACCTCATGTTTGCCCTTGTGAACTACGCCCGCCACCGCGGATGGGACCCCGAACAGTCCCTCGCTCAGGCCAACGACAAATTCAAGCGCCGCTTTCAAGCCATGGAAGCCGTGCTCGCGGCGAGTGGCCAAACCAACGCCAAACAAACCCTCGAGGTTTGGGATGAGCTTTGGAATCAGGTCAAAAGACACGAGAATTGATTTGGGCTTAACCTTGCGTTCACGGTGCGTTGCCACCTTGCATCAGCCCAAACCATGAAAACCATCTACCTCGTTCGCCACGCGAAGAGCTCGTGGGAGTACCACGAACTGCCTGACATGGACCGCCCGCTCAAGGGTCGCGGAATCCGTGATGCGCACCTCATGGCGGGCTGGCTCCGCGAACTGCTGCACGAGTCACCCGTATTGTACGCTTCGCCGGCGACCCGCACCCTGCACACTGCGATGATCTTTGCGCGCACCCTGGGTGTGGCGCTCGATGACGTTCAGGTTGTGGACGCTCTGTATGCGGCTTCGCACGACGGAATCGCAGACGTGGT